>JASHTE010000185.1 GCA_030040695.1 Vulcanimicrobiota bacterium
TCGCGACCTATAAGCGGAGCCTCGCGAGGACGCGGTGAAAAGAAGAGTGACGTGAGGGACGTTCGGCTATACTCGGCGCTGAGCGCCGCGCTTCGCGCGGCGGCGTTTGCCATTAGCCATCATTCAGCGACCGCCAAGGGAGTGTGACCGCGCGCGCTCAGGCGCGCCTCGATTTCCTTCGTTCACACCTCGCTTGCGGAGCTCACGCTCGTGGATCAAACAAAAACGCCCTATTTTCAGGCACTGCTCGACTACGTCGATGCGGGTGTCGTCCCGTTTCACACACCCGGCCATATCCAAGGCAATGGAATGGACGCGGCCTTTCGCGAGTTCATCGGCGACAACATCTGCGCGATCGACTTGACGCCGATGCCGGGCATCGACGACCTGCTCCAGCCGACCGAGTCGATCAAAGAGGCACAGGCGCTGGCCGCGCAAGCCTACGGCGCCGACCGCACCTTCTTCCTGATCAACGGATCGACCAGCGGCAATCAGTGCATGATGATGACCGCACTCGATCCCGGGCAGAAGATTGCGGTGCCGCGCAACTCCCACAAGTCGATGCTCGGCGGGCTCGTGATGAGCGGCGCCGAGCCGGTGTACATGCAGCCGGAGGTCGACGAGGAGCTGCACATGGACCACTGCGTCACGCCGCAGACCGTTGCACGGACGCTCGCCGAGCACCCCGATCTCGCTGCGGTCTACCTCGTCTCGCCGACCTACTACGGCGTCGCGGCGGACCTCGCGAAGATCGCGGGCATCGTTCACGAGGCCGGAAAGCTGCTGCTCGTCGACGAGGCTTGGGGGCCGCACTTCCATTTTCACCCGGACCTGCCGCTCTCGGCCACCGCCGCGCGCGCCGATCTCTCCATCAACTCGACGCACAAGATGCTCTCCGCCTTCTCGCAGTGCGCCATGCTCCACCAAATCGGCGAGCGCGTGCGCATCGACCGGCTCCTCGCGGTCATCAAGATCTTTCTCTCTACATCGCCGAATTTGCCGATGGTCGCCTCGCTCGACGTTGCGCGCAAGCAGATGGCGACGCACGGGCGGGAGCTGCTCGATCGGACGATCGCGCTTGCACGAGAGGCGAGGGAACGCATCAACCGCATCGATGGTCTCTACTGCTTCGGCGAGGAGCTGAAGGGACGCCCGGGCGTCTTCGACGTCGATCCAACGAAGATCGCCGTGACCGTTCGCGATCTCGGCTACACGGGCTACGAAGTGTCTGCGCTGCTGCGGCGACGCTACAACATCCAGGTCGAGCTCGCGGACCTCTTCAACATCGTCGCGCTCTTCACGATCGGTACGACACGGGACGCGATGGAGCGCTTTGTCACGGCGCTCGAAGAGCTTTCCCGTGACGAGCGCCCCGTCGACATGTTTGCGCCTTCCGGGTTGCTGGAGCAGCGCCTCAATCGCGGCAGCTATCGTTTTCCCGCCGTCCCGCCGATGCGCATGCTTCCGCGCGACGCGTTCCTCGCACCGGCCGAGGCGGTACTCTTTCGCAAGAGCAAGGGGCGCATCTGTGCCGAGACGATCTCGCCGTATCCGCCGGGGATTCCGGTTGTCGCTCCGGGCGAAGAGATCACCGAACAGATCATCGACTATCTCCGTCTGGAGCTGAAAGCGGGCGTCCGTATTCAAGGCCCATACGACGCCGAGCTTCGCACGATCCGCGTGGTTTGCGAATAGCGCAGCGGCAACAAGGTTCGCCGCTGCCCGCACCGAAGAACGCTCACGTGGCTGTCAGGGCCGAACACGTCTCCCCAGGCTGGGAGCTCACACAACTTCTCGACATCTTTCCTCTCCCGATTCGTCAAGCGCTGGTACGTCTTCCAAACGTCGAAGAAATGATTGAGGTCGTTCTCGATCTCGGACGTCCGCCGGAGGCGCGCTTCGAGCACGATTTTACATACCTCAGCGACTCGCCGGTGACGAACGAGGACATTGCGCACGTCTGCTCGCGCATCTCACCCTTCGGCGGCGACAACCGCGCGGGTATCGAGAAGACGCTGCACCGCATCAGCGCAATCCGCAACCGCAACGGCAAGACCGTCGGGATCACGTGCCGGGTGGGGCGCGCGGTCTACGGGACGATCGACATTCTTCTCGACGTGCTCCACAGCGGCGCCTCGGTCTGTCTGCTCGGGCGCCCGGGCGTCGGCAAGACGACGATGCTGCGCGAGTGCGCGCGCGTGCTGGCGGGTGAGCGCAAGCGCGTTGTGATCGTTGACACGTCGAACGAAATCGCCGGCGACGGCGACGTCCCCCACTCGGGCATCGGCCTGGCGCGCCGGATGCAAGTTGCCGATCCGGCGCTCCAGCACGCCGTGATGATCGAGGCGGTCGAGAACCACATGCCGGAGGTGATCGTCATCGACGAGATCGGCACCGCAGCGGAGGCCGAGGCGGCGCGCACGATCGCGGAGCGCGGCGTGACGCTGATCGGCACGGCGCACGGGCAGACGCTCGAGAATCTTCTGATGAATCCGACGCTCACCGATCTCGTCGGCGGCATCAGCGCGGTGACGCTCTCCGATGAAGAGGCGCGCCGGCGCGGGACGCGCAAGACCGTGCTCGAGCGCAAAGCGCCGCCGACGTTCGACGTCGTCGTCGAGATTCAAGAGCGCGATCGCCTCGCAATTCACAAGAACGTCGCCGAGGTGGTCGACGCGCTCCTGCGCGGCTATCAGCCGCAGCCGGAGATTCGCCGCCGCGAGCCCAGCGGTAAGGTGACGGTGGTGCAGGAAGCCGACACCGCCTCGATGCCGGTGCTCGCCGAGTCGTTCGAGCCGCCGGCGCGCGGCGAGAGCGAGCGCGTTTCGATTTTTCCGTACGGAGTCTCACGCTCGAAAATCGAGCGCGCGGTGCACAATCTTCGTATCAGCGCAACCATCGCGCGAACGTGGGACGACGCCGACGTCGTCATCACCCTGAAGGCGCTCGAGCGAAA
>JASHTE010000186.1 GCA_030040695.1 Vulcanimicrobiota bacterium
TAGCACCGACTTGACCCGCTTGCCGATCAGCAACAGCTTTACTCAGATGGAGACGCAGCTCCCCGGTGCCGCTCAAGGCGCCAACGGCGTCGTGCACATCAACGGTGACCACGGCGTCATCAATTACATGATCGACGGCGTTCCGTTACCGCAGGAACTCAACCGGGACATCGGCAGCGAGGTCGACATCAACAATCTCTCGTTCCTCGACCTCATCGAGGGAGCGTATCCCGCGCAGTACGGTCTGAAGTTCGGCTCGGTCTTCAATATGTCGTCGCGAGCGGGCATCGGCCCGGCGGGTTTCGACGGCTATGCGTCGTTCGGTTCGTACACCGACGCCCAATCCACGATCGGCTATCACTCGCCTCTCGGCAACGGCGGCGGATACGACGTCGCTCTCAGCGGCCTGGAGACGACACGCGGACTCGATCCGCCCGAATTCAACTCGCCCCATAATGACGCGAGTGAGCTCGGGCAATTCGCTCGCTTTACGCTGCCCGCCGGCGGAAACAACTTCACGAACATCACCTTCTTCAACAGTCACGACACGTTCCAAATCCCCAACGATATTCAATACGGCGAGCCGGCAGGCACCGACGATAGCGAGCAGCAGGCCGATACATTCCTCGCTGTACAGTTTCAACACGCAATCGGCAACACGGGTTCGATCACGTGGGGGCCGGCATTCAACGACTCCAGAATTCAAGACTTCGGCGACCCGAGCAACGACTGGACCTACGGCGAGGCACTCAACGAGACACCGCCGCCCTTCGGAAACGGCGGCACGTCGACCGACTGCGCCAACGCCTTCACGGTCGCTCCAACGAACCCGACCGGATTCCCGTTGATGTGCGGCGTCTCGCTCGCCGATACGCGAACCGAACTCGACTACATGATGCAAGGGGACTACACGCAGATCTTCGGTAATCACACGGTCGCGGCCGGTGTCTCCTACGACCTCAGTCGCGTCTTGAAGTACTACGCGGTCACACTACAACCCGACAACTTCCTCTCGCCGATAGAAACACCGGGCACACCCGATGCTCCCTACACGGTGATCGACAACTCGCCCAATCTCGGGAACACGTACTCGTCCTATATTCAAGATAGCTGGCGAATGAGCAGTCTCTGGGAGGCCGACTACGGCGTGCGCTACGATTATTTCACGATCAAGTCGGCAGCCTTCGATCAAGGCTTCGGCCAGGCCAGCCCCAGGCTGAAAGTCACGCGTTTCTTCGGAAAGCGAGCCTCCGTTTACGCCTACATCGGCCGCTTCTTCGAGCCGTTTTCCTTTGAAAACGTAAGCCCCGGAGCCGCCTACCTTCTCAACCTGCCGTTACAGCGCACTGAGGCGCAGTTCGACTTGAAGCCCGAGCGCGATACGGACCTCGAGCTCGGCGGGCACATCCCGCTCGGAGCCGGTGACCTCGGCTTCAGAGTTTGGCAGAAGAATGCGAACGATCTCATCGACGACACGGAAGTCGGCGTGACGCTTCTGCATCAGGACATCAACTATGTGCTGGGGCGGTTGTCACAGGAGGCACTGAACTACACCCTGCCGCTCTCGCGCTACAGCCGCGCGTACCTCGCGATTGCCCATGTGATCTCGCTGAACTCAGGATGTGAGACGCAGCTTCTCGCGCCGTGTTTTGGGCAGCCCACCGGCTATACGCCGGCCGATCACGAGCAGCGCTACACGGTGAACGGCGGCGTGCTGTTCAATCACCCGAACGGCGGATGGTTTTCGGCCGACGCATACTACGGAAGCGGTCTCTCATCGGACTTTTGCCCGGCCGACACTCCTGGATATTGCAAAGAGACGCCACATACGATCTTCAACGTCGAAGACGGCATACCGATTTCGCCGGACGCTGCCCTGACCTTAAATATCGAAAATCTCCTCAACGATCGCTACTACGTGACGCTCCTCAACGCCCAAGGCAACCATTTCGCTGCGCCCCGTGAGTTCAACATCGGCGTGAGATTCAGGCAGTAAATGGGCACCCCGGGGGCGAGCGGGAAGGGCCCCCGGGCGGCGCTGGGCAAACCCTCACTTCATGACGACATCATCTATTGATCGGTCGGCCCTTCAGGCGCGTCGCAACGTTTGGGAGATGGCCCAAGAACAGCTCGACGACGTCGCAAAGCTCATCGGCCTCAGCGAGGGAATCCATCTCTACCTTCGCCAGCCTAAGCGCGTCCTCGAGGTTTCAGTCCCCGCTCGCATGGACGATGGGCGCATCCGCATCTTTACCGGTTATCGCGTGCAACACAACATGGCGCGCGGGCCGGCAAAGGGTGGTATCCGCTTCCACCCCGACGTGACACTCGACGAAGTGAAGGCGCTCGCGATGTGGATGACCTGGAAGTGCGCGCTCGTGAATATTCCGTTCGGAGGAGCGAAGGGCGGCGTCATCTGCGATCCCAAAGCAATGTCGGCGCAGGAGCTCGAAAACCTCACCCGCCGCTTCACGAGTGAGATCTCCATCATCATCGGCCCCGAGAAAGACATCCCCGCGCCCGACGTCTACACGACCCCGCAGATCATGGCGTGGATCATGGATACCTACTCGATGCAGAAAGGTTACTCGATTCCCGGTGTCGTCACGGGAAAGCCGCTCGCGATCGGCGGATCGCTCGGCCGGGATAAAGCAACGGCGCGCGGCTGCCTGTACGTCGTCGACGAGGCGATGCAAATGCTGCGGCTGCCGATCGAGGGTGCCCGAGTTGCGATTCAAGGTTTTGGAAACGCCGGCATGCACGCGGCCACACTCATGGCTGAGCGCGGCTATCGCATCGTCGCTGCCTCCGATTCGCGCGGTGGCGTAGCAAACT
>JASHTE010000023.1 GCA_030040695.1 Vulcanimicrobiota bacterium
GCCAGGCTGAACGTGAAGACTCGTCCGCCGAGCGAGGCCTGCGCCGTGAAGTCGGGAGCCTTGGTGCCGACCGCGAGGGCGGCGAGCGCGACGGTCGTCGCCGAGAGCGTCAGCGCCGTGATGGCGGCGAGAGCGCGGGAAGTCATTGCAGCCTCCTACGTCCGTTTTGGACGCCTGCGAGACTTCGGCCGCCGGGCACGGAGCCCTACGCGGTCAGGCCCCTCTTTAAATGCCGATGAGTTTGGCGAGGATCATGCGTTGCACTTCGTTGGTGCCCTCGCCGATCTCGTTGATCTTCTGATCGCGATACATGCGCGAAACCGGATACTCCTCGATGAAGCCGTAGCCGCCGTGTATTTGTACGGCGTCGTTGACGACGCGATGCGATACCTCGCCTGCGTAGAGCTTCGCGAGACTCGCGCTGAAAACGAACTCGCGGCCGCGATCCTTCTCCCACGCGGCCTTCAGCATCATGAGCTTGGCGTGCTCGATCTGCGTCAGCATGTCGACGAGCTTGAACTGGATCGCTTGGAACGAGGAGATCGGCTTGCCGAACGCACGACGATCTTTCGCGTACTTGAGCGCTTCGTCATACGCGCCGAGCGCCAGCCCGACCGAGAGCGCGGCCACCGAGATGCGCCCGCCATCGAGAATCGTGAGAAATTGCCGAAAGCCTTCGCCGCGCTCGCCGAGCACGTTCTCTTCGGGCACGCGCGCATCGGCAAACGAAAGCTCGCGCGTATCGGAGGCGCGCCATCCCATCTTTCGATACTTCTTGCTGCGCGTGAAACCGGGCGTCGACTGCGGAACGATGAGATTCGTGATCTCCGGCGCGCCGTCCGCGCGTGCGCCTGTCACGGCCGTGATCGTCGTGCCGCCGGTGATCTCCGTTCCGGAGTTGGTAATGAACGCTTTGGTTCCGTTCACCACCCATGCGCCATCCTCCAGGCGCGCTCTCGTCTTGCAATTGCCGGCGTCGCTACCCGCTTCAGGCTCGGTGAGCCCGAATCCCCAGAGCTGCTTGCCGTGCGCGAGAGGAACCAAGTAGCGCTTCTTCTGCTCTTCTGTGCCAAAGAGAAAGAACGGCATCGCGCCGAGTGAGACCGCTGCTGCCAGCGTGATCGCCGTCGACGCGTCGGCGCGCGCGATCTCCATGACCGCAAGCGCGTAACTCGTCGTGTCCGCACCTGCGCCTCCATACTCTTCCGGAAACGGGAGCCCGAAGAAGCCGAGCTCGCCCATCTTCGCGACGAGCTCGTACGGAAAACGCTCTTCGCGGTCCATCCGCTCTGCCTGCGGTCGAACCTCGCTCTCGGCGAATTCGCGGGCAAGCTGCTGGATCGCTTGTTGCTCCGGCGTCAGGTCGAAGTCCATGGCTCGAAGGTATAGGTCCGCGCCCTGCGCAAAACCCTCCCTTTCGATGATCTCCCTCCGGAGTGTCTCGCTTCTCTATCCCAACGGCGTTCGCGCTCTCGACCACGTCACGTTAGAGATCGCGAAGGGCGAGTTTGTCTTTCTCGTCGGCCACTCGGGTACGGGCAAGTCTTCCGTCCTCCGCCTGCTCTATCGTGAAATACGACCGTCTTCGGGCGAGATCACCGTTGACGGCATTCGTGTCGATCGGCTCTCCAGCAGACGCGTCCCAGCGCTGCGGCGCCATTTGGGTGTCGTCTTCCAAGACTTCAAGCTCTTGCCCGACAAGACGGTCTGGGAAAACGTCGCCTTCGCGATGCAAGTGACGGGCGCGCCGACACGAGAGATTCTCCGCCAAGTCCCGCGCGCACTCGATCTCGTCGGCCTCTCGCACCGCAGCCGCATGTATCCCGACGAGCTTTCCGGCGGCGAGCAGCAGCGCACGGCGATTGCGCGCGCGCTCGTCAACAATCCGAAGATTCTCCTCTGCGACGAGCCCACCGGCAATCTCGACCCCGCGAACACAACGGAGATCGTCGATCTGCTGTTGCGAATCAACCTCAAAGGCACGACCGTCCTCGTTGCAACGCATAACCAAGCAGTCGTCGATCGTATGCGGCGCCGCGTCGTACGCCTCGAAAACGGCAAGGTCACGACCGACAAGGAAAGGGGTTATTATTACCTTGGACTGGGGCAGGGTCAGGTTCTTTCTGGGTGAGGTTGCGCGTGGCTTCACGCGCAACGCCGTCATGCAGATCACCGCGATCGGAACGGTCGCGATGACGCTGCTGTTGCTCGGCGCTTTTCTCTTCATCCGCACGACGATCGCCGATCTCGGCAACGGCATGCTGCAACAGATCGAGATCTCCGTCTACCTCACGCCCGACGCGACGCCCCATACGATCGCCGCATTGCGCGCCTCGTTTCACGCCGACCCCCGCATCTCGACCGTCGAGTTCATTCCGAAGGCAGAGGGATTGAAGGAGCTGCGTGCACGCACGCGCGGCGTCATCGACACGTCGCTCCTCACCGAGAATCCTCTTCCCGACAAGTTCCGTATACGCGTCCGCTCGCCCCAGCTCGTCCCCGCCGTCGCAGGAGAGCTGCGTCGTCTCTCCGGCGTCGACAATGTCGTCTACGGACAGGGCGTCGTCGAGCGTCTGCTGCGGCTCGATACGGTCTTACAGCGCATCGGCGTCGCGATGATCGCCCTCTTCGTCATCGTGGCGACGATCATCATCTCGAACACAACGCGCCTCGCCGTCTACGCGCGCAGACGCGAGATCTCGATCATGCAACTCGTCGGGGCAACGAACCTCTACGTACGGATGCCGTTCATCTGTGAAGGCCTCATCGACGGCGTCCTCGGTGCGGCAGTTGCGATCATCTTGCTCGTCGTCGTGCACGCGACGCTCTGGCCGCGCCTTCTCGACGCGTTGCCGTTCGTACAGTTCAACACGGCGGTCGTCGACGTACCGGTGCTCGTGCTTCAACTCTTCTTGGTGGGGGGCGTCATCGGCACGGGTGCCGCGTGGATATCCGTCGGGCGCCATCTCCAGACGTGAGGCGCGCTCTCGCCCTTCTCCTCGTCCTCGCTGCGCCGCTCTCCGCGGTGGCCGCCTCGCGTCACCCGATGAGCCGTGCGCGCAGGGAGCACTTACAGACGCTGGAGCAGCGCATCGAAGTGCAGCGCCGTCAAGCGCAAGATTTACAACACCGTCTCCACGAGAAGCGCGTCCAATTGAACTACGCCGCGGCGCGCGTCAACGATTTGCAAGCGCAGCTCGATGAGACGAACGCAGCCATCTCGAACGTCGACGCGACGCTCACGCACGTCGGCGCCGAGCAGCACGAGACGGAACGCCGGCTCAACTGGTACGCGCGGCAGCTCGCCGCGGCGGAACGATCGCTCGAGCTACACGACGGGCTCCTTCGACGGCGCCTCGTCGGCATCTACGAGTACGGGCAACCGAACTTCCTGAGCGTTCTCGTCGCAGCAAAGTCATTCAGCGACTTCGTGGAGTCATGGGACGATCTGGGCCTCCTCATCGCCGCGAACGAGCGCGCCGTCCGAGAGCGGCGCGACGCCGCTGAGCGGGTTCTGGCGACGCAGCGCAGCCTCGAAGAGAGCCAGAGCACCCTGCAGGATGAGGAGCAGCAGCAGGCGCAGGCGCGCAGCCAGCTCGGGTCGCTCGCGGCCGAGCGCGGCAATCTCGTAGCTGTCGCCGACGCGAAACGCCGCGTCATCGCCGCGCAGGTCACGAGCATGGAGGACATCTCCGCCGCACAGGAGGCGCAGATCGAGGCGCTGATTCAGGAGCGCACGCGCGAGATCGACGAAGCGCACGGCATCGCGGGCCCACCGATCGCCTCGAACGGCTTCTTCTCTTGGCCGCTGACCGGGCCGATTACCTCGCCCTTCGGGTGGCGCGAGAATCCCTTCGGCGGCGGCCCGGAGTTTCACGCGGGGATCGACATCGGCGTGCCGGTCGGCACGACCGTCTGCGCCGCTGCCGCGGGGACGGTCATCATGGCCCAGTGGTACGGGGGCTACGGAAACTATGTGCTGATCGACAACGGTGCCCACTACTCGACCGGCTACGGCCATCTCTCAGCCATCTATGTTTCCGTTGGG
>JASHTE010000187.1 GCA_030040695.1 Vulcanimicrobiota bacterium
TTCGATGAGCGGCGTCGCTCTCGCCGCCGTCGATTCGTCGCCAAGCAGAATCTGAATATCGCCCGGCAAAATCGCGCTCACGTCACCGTTCGCATCGGTAAGCTCGTCAGGCTCGACATCGTGGGCACGTAAGGCGACGAGTACCGCGCGGAGCGCCGCTGCGCCCGATCCGGCATTCAGGAAACGCCCCGGAACGAGTTCGACTCCGGAATGAAGCACGAGCACCGGCAGCTGCGAACCCTCGCCTTGCACGAGCACGCGCAGCTGCGGATCGACGAGCGCGCTCTGCCCGTCGCTGCGAACGACTGCGAACGGGTGCCGCTCGCGAACGGCGATCGTCACGTGCGCCGGCGGGCGGCGATGAACGGAGGCGCTGAGGATATACGGGATGCGCTCGACGCGCCGCGCCATCGCGCCGGCGTTTTGCAGCCAAATGTTGCTCCGTGGATCGATCTCGGCCGCTGCGACGATCTCTTGTGCAGGAACGACCGCATTGCCTACGACCCGCACATGCTTGGCGTCGAAGCCGGGCCAGCTCGACGCGTAGTATCCGGCCGCAACTGCAAGGGCGAGCAGCGCCGTGCCGACGAACCAGAACGGGCGCAGCGATGCGCGGGGTTTGCGCCTCATCCCGGAATGTAGCGCCGCAGCGCTTCCGCGACGCCGTCGTTCTCCACGTCGGCCACCACCGCGTCGGCGAGCGTACGGAGCGACTCCGGAGCGTTTCCCATCGCAACGGCTGTGCCCGCTGCGCGGAGCAGCGGCTCGTCGTTCCAAGAGTCACCGATTGCGAGGACGTCGCTCATCTCGATGCCGAGGCGCGCCGCCACAAAACGCAGTGCTTCACCCTTGTCGACGTGCGGGTTCAAAACTTCGATGAACTCCGGATAGCTGCGCGTCACGTACGCACGTCCCGAGAAATGCGCTTCGACGCGTGGGGCGTAGGCGGCGGCATCGCTCGCGTCGGCGATCACGACGCCTTTCGTCGCGTCGCTCGTCGCGAACGCCTCCTCCAAGTTCGGCACGATGATCGGCTCGACGCGCGAAAGGCGCGCATAGAGGCCGGAGAAGCGGTTGCGCTGCTCGCAGTAGTAGTTGTCGTTTCGATACAGCTGCACGTGCATGCCATCCCGCTTGGCGGTGCGGACGAGGTCGAGCACGATTTCGTTCTCGACGGCTACGTCGAAGAGCACGTCGTCGGTTTCAGGATCGACGATCGCCGCGCCCTGGTAGCAGATCACCGGAGCGGTGAGGGCGAGCTCGCGCGCGTAGGGCAGGGTCGCACGATACATGCGGCCGGTGACGATGCATCCCTCGACTCCAGTCCCGCGGACGCGCGCTATCTCTTCTCGCACGCGCGGACTCACCTTCAGGTCGCGTCCGACGAGCGTACCGTCGAGGTCGAGTGCGACGAGCTTGATCACGAGCGCTCTCGAACCGAGGCGGCATGCTGTGTGAGGCCTTCGAGCTCGGCTAAGGCCGCGATCACAGGAGCGTCGCCTCGCAGCCGTTCCTCGCTGTTGCGTACCACCGCAAACGTCCGGGTGAAGTCCGAGAGTGAGAGCCCGGAGGCGAAACGCGCAGCCCCGGACGTGGGCAGCACGTGATTCGTCCCCGCGAGATAGTCGCCGCAGGCGACCGGCGTCTCAGCGCCTATGAAGACAGCGCCGACGTGGCGCACGCGTTCGAGAATCGGCTCCGGATCTTCCACCTGCAGCGCGAGATGCTCGGGCGCAAAGCGCTCGATCGTTTGACAAAGCTCGGCAAAGCTTTGCGCGTGAATGAGCCGGCAACGCCGCTCGATCACCTCGCTGATGGTCGCGCCACGTGACAAGGCCTGGACGTTGCTTCCCACGAGCTCGTCGGCGACGGCTTCGAGCACGTCTCGTGACTGCGAGAGGGCGGCAACGCGGGAACGCGGATCGTGTTCTGCCTGCGCGAGGAGCTCGCCTGCGACAGCGCGCGGCTGCGCGTCTCCATCCGCTACGACGAGTACTTCCGACGGCCCGGCCGGGACGTCGATGCCGACCACCCCGTACACCTGCCGTTTTGCCTCGGTCACCCAGACGCTGCCGGGGCCGACGATTTTATCGACCGGCGCGATGGATTGCGTGCCATAGGCAGCCGCGGCGATCGCCTGCGCGCCCCCAACCGCGTACAGCTCGGCTGCACCGCAGAGCGCCGCGGCATAGAGTACAGCGGGATGCACGCGCCCATTGCGCTGCGGAGGCGTGAGAACCACGATACGCGAGACGCCGGCGAGCTTCGCCGGCACGATCGTCATCACGACCGTCGAGGGCAGCGCCGCCGAACCGCCCGGGACGTAAGCAGCGATCGCATCGAGCGGGCGCGTCACGAACGCGTACTGCGTTCCGTCCGGCTCTCGATACTCGATGTCTGCGCGCAGCTGCCGCTCGTGAAAGCGCGCCACGCGCTCCTTCGCGATCGCGAGCGCGTTTGCAATCTCCTCCGACACGAGGCTCCGTGCTTGCCCTCCCATTGGGAGCGGCACGCGCATGGCACGCAAGTCGAAAGCTGGGTCGTCCCAACGGCGCGTGTATTCCACGAGCGCCGCGTCGCCGCGCTCGCGCACATCGGCAATGATCTCGCGCACCCCTTCGACGACCTCAGCCGGGGGCGCCCAGCCGGCGGCAAAGAAGCCGATCAGCCCCGGGTCGGAGGCCTCGACGATTGCGAGCCTATGCACGCTGAAGGCGAGAGAGCAGGTCGATCATCGCGTCGTACTTCGCCCGAAACCGTACGGGGTTCACGACGAAGCGCGCCGTCGAGCGCGCTATCTCGTCGACGACGACCATGTCGTGCTCCCGGAGCGTCGCGCCGGTCGCAACGAGGTCGACGATCGCGTCGGCAAGACCAACGAGGGGCGCAAGCTCTACCGAGCCGTGGAGTGCGATGATTTCACAGGGTACGTCGCGCTCCGCGAAGTACGCTTGAGCGGCCCGCTTGAACTTCGTCGCGACGCGCAAGAAGGTTGGATACCGGACGCCTTCGTGATAGCCGTCACTACGACGAGCGGCGACGACGAGCCGGCATTCGCCGAAACCGAGGTCCGCGAGCTCGCTCACCGAGCGGTCCGTCTCCCAGAGCGTGTCCTTCCCCACGATGCCGCAGTCCGCGGCGCCGAACTCGACATACGCCGGAACGTCGTTCGAGCGCAGCACGAGCAGCTCCGTTGCGCCGTCCCCCGCGAGCACGTGCAGGCGGCGCCCCACGTGGCCGGGTACGTCCACGCCTGCGGCCCCGAGCCGCCGAACCGCTTCGTCGTAGAGCGCTCCTTTCGGGAGCGCGATGACGAGCCCGCTCACAAAAGCTCTTCCTCGCGATCGCCGTTCGCAAGAATCAC
>JASHTE010000188.1 GCA_030040695.1 Vulcanimicrobiota bacterium
CGTGTGAGCCGCCACTGCCTACTGGTTCTTCCTTTCCTTCGACGGGGGCGCTTCGCCCGCTTTTCTTCCGACTCGCCTATCTCGCTCCTTGGCACCGCGGAAAGAACTGCCAGCGTTTTCTCGAAGCGCCCGCGCGCAGCTGCCCTGTTGTTTGTTCATGCGCTCATTTTAGCACATAGGAACCTCTGCAATGCATCCATTCCAGCGACTCGTACGCTTCATTACAAGAGCGACGAAGAGCAACTCTCCTGGGACGTTCAAATCCTCGTTATGCCGCCGTAGCGAGAATGCCGTAGGGAAATCGGTCTACGCGCTACGATCCCGCAACAAGAACAGCACGACTATTGCTCCATCTGGTCAATCCTGTGCGACGTCGCGAACGGCGTTGCCGGCGTGAAGGCGACAGCATCCGCGTGTCTGGAATCGCCGCCCGCCACGCTTCGGCCCTATCCGGACGGGTCGGGTTCTGCCTAAGCGAATCCGCTTGGTGGCAGTTTCCAGCGCCGCCCCTCGCCGCTCCGGCGTTTGCCGGCGGCGACTTCGCCCAGGTACATAACTTCGTCCCTACGTATGGGTGCACGTAGCGCCACCGCCTGCTCGGGCGCGCAGCTGCGTAAAGTCGATCGTACACGCAAGCGACATCGCGCTCTCGTAGATCGTGCCGGCCGCGCCCTGCGAAGGTATGCCTGCCTCGCCCATCGTTGCGAAGAGTTCGTTGGCCTCTCTCCCGGCGAGCGAAACACTCCTCTTCCCGAACGTGAGCGTGCAACTGCGCGACGTGAGATCCACATCGCTCATCCGGCAGAGAATCTTCGTGGCGCGAACGGCGACCGTGTAACCGGCGGCGGTAGCGGGAATCGTGCCGTTGAGCAGCTGAACCACCTGGTGCTTCTGCGTTATCGTGAGGAGCGGTGACTGCTGCGCGACCAAAGCGGCAAGAGCGAGCGCAGCGGGGCCGTAGATCGTCATGGCATCTCCTTCGTCATCGTACGTTACCCTGTTAGTGCACGCTTCAGCTTGTCGAAGAGCTCAGCCTGTCGAGCGGCGGAGAAAGCGCAGGCAGGAGCAACGCGTACGAGGTAGCGACGCTCTGCGCCACGTCGACCAACGCGCGCAGCTCATCAGGAAGATACTCGGTATGATCGCGCTTCGGGCCGCAGGCGATTGCGCCGACGATATCGCGCCGAACCGCGAGCGGAATGATCATCCAATGCCGCAGCGACGGTACCTCGCTGACGAAGGGCCTCTGTCGCTCGAGGAGCTGCAGCACGACTCGGTCGCTGCGCTCCAAGCGCGCGATGCCGGCGCCGTGCGCGCGCACGAGCGCGCGATCTTCAGCGACGTAAACGGCGACGTCGTCCGCGTCAATGGAGCTCTCGATCGCCTCGTAGGTAACGCGGAGCAGCTCCGAGCGCGTTTGGATCAGGTCGGCTTCGCGCGCAAAGCTCTCGAGCAGCTGCAGGCGCCGAATACGCTCGCGGAAGAGAATACCGTTGACCCAGTCCTCGACGTGTGCGTGCACCGTACGGAGATACAGGCCGATGACGATCGCAACCGCGAAGCTCACGAGCGGCGGAGCGATCCCGCGCCAAAAACCGCTAAAGACGAAGTCGGAGACTCTGCCGGCGACCCACTCGGCGCCGACGAAGGAGCCGAGGATGAAAATCGAGAGCACCGCGTAGATGGCCGAGCGCGTGACGACGAAATTGAGATCGAGAATGCGGTGGCGGAGCGTGGCGTAGATCGGGCCGAGCAGCGTGAAACTTTGCAAGAGATAGCCGGCCCAGAAGAGCCACGCGGGGCCGCTGAGGACATAGGCGACGGTCGAAAACGCGGAGCCGATGAACCACCCGATCAAGGTGGAGACGAACCACATCGATCGCATGCGTTGCTCCGCCGGCGCTGCTTGGGCGACTACCCACAGCGCAACTGCCATGGCAAGGCACACGACGCACGCCGCGGCATAGAGCACGTTTACCCACACCGATGCGAGGAGCGGGAAGAAGACGGCGAGTGTTATCCCAGTCGCATTTTCGGTTTCGGTAATGAGCGCGACAACGAGAACAGCCGCCGCAAACAACGGCGTGCGCTTGCGAATCCCACCGGGCAAGAGCGCCGCCGCCCAGATCACGACGTAGGAGGTTGCGGCTTCGATCGCCAGGCCGCCGACGGAGCCGATCGCGAACGCCAGGCTCGGCGTCGGCGCAGTGTACGCAAAGTCGGTGAATACCGTCCCGACCTCCTCGACGATGGCAAGCCATACGACCATACGCCCGAGCGGGGCGGTGCCGGCGCGCATCATCACGAGGATGCCGAATGCAGCCTCGAGGATGACGAGGATGAGATCGATCCAGCGCGGCGGCTGCGGCACACTGGGCGGAACGACCACCGTGAGATGTACCGCACGCCCGGCGCGGAGAACGGGAACGTGTATCGTTGATCCCGTCGCTACCGCGGAAAAATACAGGATGCGGTCGTGCACTGTCGTTGCGGGGACGTCGAGCTCGTCGCCGCCGCGAACGGGAACCGCCGCCGGCGACGGCACGGCGACGATGAGTTGTGCGTGCCCTCCTTGTGCGTGCACGTCGAACAGGCCGATGGTATATCGGTCGGGTGTGACCGCATTGTACAAAGCCCAAAGAACGCAGGCAATGCTGATGAGGACGACGGCAACACGCGCCGGACCGCTCATTCGATCACCTTTTGGTAGGCTGCGGCAGGACCTCCTCTCTCGAGAGGTGCGCGCGCTTCCCAGCTTCGAACACGTCCGTACTGCGCGATAATCACCAACGCTTCTTCAAAGAGGTTCAGATATGACTTGGGAAATCGTCTCTGCCATTGGGTCGCTCCTCGCAGGCGTCGTTCTTCTCGTCGCCTCCATTGCCGCCGTGCTGCAGCTGAGACACCTCCGGCTTTCGAATCAAATGACGGCATACTTTCATATTATGGAGGGGATTTACTCTCCGGAGTTTCTCGAGGCAAGGCAGTCTTTGGAGTCACTCGACCCTCGTAACCCTGCCACGCTCGATGCCATGATAGCCAAGGACAGTGCCGAGAATCAGCACGTGCGGATCGTTGGAAACTTCTTTCAGAGCACAGCGCGCCTCATGAACTTCGGCGTCCTCGACGAGGATCTGTTCAATCCGATCGCGGCGCTCGCGGCGAGCACGTGGAGATTGCTCAGGCCCTTTGCTTACGAATACCGTAAGCGGCACGACATGCCGCTTTGGGCCGACATCGAATATCTCGCCTTCCGCTACGCCGTCGGTCGTTCAAAATTTACCTTACAGCCCTACGCCGCCGACTTCTGCGAGCGGGTCGGAATCGAAGGGTATCCTCAAACGGCCGCAGGCCTCGCGTCTGCCGCTTTTATGGCGGAACCGCCGAAGGCAGTGGCGAGCCGCGCCTAAGCTCTCGTGCGTACTTCTGCCGCTCGGTAAAGCGCGGCTTTTCGAGCCCTCGGCTATCATGTGGCTAGGATTCTATGAGTGGTGTGATGTAAGGTAGACTTGACATACATGTAATGTATGCTTTACACTAGGGAGGTGCCGAACTTCCAGGGCGAGGGGCTTCGTGGCCTCCTCTCAGACTTCATCGGCGAGGCCCGGCGCTCGATGGCGGCGATGCCCGTCATCGCCCGCGTAGCGTACAGTGCCGGGCTGATCGGCTTCATCGCAGCCCTGGTCGCTATGCGGCTCTTGCCGGCTTCGCCCGTCCTGGCCCTCGTGAGCAGCGCGTGCCTCATCGCATTCGTCATGGGCGCCGTGATCAACGCGCGATGCGCCGACGAGTTCTATCGAACCGTGTACCTACACTCCTGCGCTATCACACTCCCGTTCATTACGACCGCCGCATTCGTTGTCACAGCCTTTGGTATTCGCCTCGACGTGCGAAGCGCGGGTTACACAATCGCTACTTGGTTTGTCACCTTCGTCTTTGCCTTTGCCCACTTACGTCGGCGATGAAGAATGCCGTACGTCAACTTCGCCAGCAACGAGGCTGGACGCAACAGGAGCTCGGGAAGCAGCTCGGCATCTCGCGACAAGCGATCATCGCCATTGAGAATGAGCACTTCGATCCATCCTTACCGCTCGCGATCCGCATCGCGCGACTGTTCGGTCAACCGGTTGAAGACATCTTTACGCTAGGAAAGTGACGTGTATACCGCTATTCGCCCGTCGTGAGAAGCAGTCTCGCCGTTGCGGTGATCTATCTTGTGCTCTACGGATTCGCGAGCTACTGTGACCTTGCGACAACGAGCCTCGTGCTCACTCAAACGCACCATCACGAGGGGAACGTCTTTGTGACGCGGGGCCACGCGTATCAAGCCGGCGTTTCGCTGATGGTAACGCTGGGTGGCGCGCTTTTCATGGTCGCGTGCGTGGTCGCGGCGATGCAGAACGCGGCGAGGGTGAGCGAGCGTTGGCTCGCGGAGCCGATACGGTCGTTCGCCCACATGTATGTAAACCCGTTTACACCACGGGCACTCGCATATTCACCGATTCACTTGCTCAGCTTTGCGCTTGCGTTCATCCCGCTACGGCTGCTGGCGGCCGTAAATAATGCACTCATCTTTGCGTTCGGCATTGCCCCGCTTGGGGCGCCGATCGAGTGGATTGCAAGGCGCTCCTCACCGGTGTTCGGGTTCGTGGCGGTTATCGTTCCAGTCTTCTATGTACTGGCGGTGGCGATGGCTCCGGTCGCGGCACGCGTGCTGCGGCTCTTGCGGTGATGAAAAGCCGCGGCTCTAGCTACAGCCGCTCGTTGCGCCGCAGGAGTCGCACTTCTCGCAGCTGCCGTTGCGCACCATTGTGAGTTGACCACACTCGGGGCATGCGTTGCCGGTGTAGCCCTTTGCGCGGGATGCAGTGATCTGCTCGGTGCGTGTGGCGGTCGCGACGCCGGTCGATGCCGAGAGTGTGGAAGCGACGTGCCCTTGCGGCACCGATTCTTCCGCCACAGGTTTCGGCGTCCCGCCGAGGTGGAAGTGCTCGCTCACCGGATGGAGCCGCTCTGCATCGCCGGCAGGACGAACTCTGACCTCTCCCTCCTCCTCTGCGACGTATTCCTCTTCGGCGTGTGTCTCCGGGCCCATCGCGTCCATCTCCATCGACGGCTGCACGTGCGCGAGGTCGTAGCGCCCAAGATACGCCACGGCGAGTTCGCGGAAGATATAGTCGAGGATCGAGGTCGCCATCTTGATGTTGTCGTGTCCGACGACCGGGCCATTCGGCTCGAAGCGCGTGAAGGTAAACGCCTCGACGAACTCTTCGAGCGGCACGCCGTGCTGCAAACCGAGTGAGATCGCGATGGCGAAGTTGTTCATCAACGAGCGGAACGCCGCGCCTTCCTTGTGCATGTCGATGAAGATCTCGCCGAGCTGACCGCCGTCGTACTCGCCCGTGCGCAGGTAGACTTTGTGTCCTCCGACGATCGCCTTCTGGGTGTAGCCGCTGCGGCGTTCCGGAAGCCGCCGGCGCTTGGCGATGTAGCGATAGACGATACGCTCGGCGATCTGCAGCGGCTGTGTGAAGGGCTGCTCTGTTGCTGCGGCGGCGCTGTCTTCGATCGGCCCTTGCCCGCCAAGATCGTAGCTCGCCGCGAGCGGCTGCGAAAGCTTCGAACCGTCACGATAGAGCGCGACGGCCTTCACCATGCGCTCCCAGGAGTAGCGGTAGGCCTCCTTGACGTCGTCGACGCTCGATGTCTGCGGCA
>JASHTE010000189.1 GCA_030040695.1 Vulcanimicrobiota bacterium
GAGCGTACGCGCATGCTTCGGATCTGGTGTATGAGATCCTCATGGTGATCGTGCCGCTGAGCTTGACGTATGCACTCTTCAGTCGGCGCGTCCTCGATATCGCCTTCGTGCTCAATCGTGCGACGATATTCTCCGTTGTTTCGCTCGTCACCGTAGGAATATTTGTCCTGGCGGAATGGCTTATCAGCGGGTGGATGGCGGGCACGAGCCGGTCGGCGAATGTGATCGTTCTGGGCGTCCTTGCGCTTCTACTGGGACTAGGGATTCGCTTCGTCCACCGACGCGTTGAGGGTGTCGTCGATCAACTGCTTTTTCGAAAGCGGCGAGAAGGCATCGAGGCGATTCACCGGCTCACATTGGAGGCGCCGTATATCAGCGATCGAGACGTTCTGCTCTCACGCGCAAGCCGTGTTGTAGAAGAACACGGCGGCGCCGCATTCGCGCGGTTCCTCATTGATGACGGACTCGAGCGCTACGGCGACGTCGGCGTCGATGATCCGGCGCTCGTGAGCCTTCGCGCGCGGCATGAGCCCATCGATCTGCACGGCGTCGAAACCGCAGTGTCGGGAGAACGAGCGTACCCGATGGCCGCGCGCGGTCGCCTCCTCGGGGTGTTCGTTGTGGGGCCGAAGCGCTCGGGTGAAGCATATGCTCCCGACGAAGATCGTGCGCTCGCCCAATTAGCGCAAAGCCTGGGCGGCGCGCTCGACGTCTTGTCATCGAGGGCGCCCTCGGAGCGCAGTGAGATCGTGGAACGGCTTGACGCGATCGCTCGCATGCTGTCGTCACTCTGCGCACTCGTTGAGGGTACCGACGAATCCGTTGCCATAGAAAAAAGATAGGTCCCGCTTGTCATGATGCATTTTGGTCTTGCAGCAGTCATTTGGTTATGCCGGCCCGGCATGGCTAACAATCCGTGCGCTGCACCGTTCGCGGTGAGCACGATAGTCGCGGGCAAGGTGAAACGCGTGCGGACGACTCCGCCGGCAGCCGCATCGAAGTTCGACTGCTTTTACGTCTATCCGACGGTGAGTCTTGAATCCAGTGCAAATGCAGACGTGCGCGTTCAGCGCTCGGAACGAGGGATTGCGGTTGCGCAGGGTTCGCCGTTCTCCAGTGCCTGTAACGTATGGGCGCCGATGTATCGGCAAATCACGCTTAGGGCGCTCTTCGACGGACGGGTATCCGAACCGCGCTACAAAGATGTCGCGTATAGCAGTCTGGTGCGGGCATGGCGCGAATACCTTGCGCGCGACAACCGTGGTCGTCCGATCATCTTCATCGGCCACTCGCAGGGCGCCATCATGCTGACGCGCCTGTTGCGGGAAGAGATCGATCCCAATCCTGCACTGCGAAAACGCTTCGTGCTCGCGATATTACTTGGTGGGAATGTCGTTGCACCGGACACTCCGCATTCGCAAGGTAGCTTCGCGCACATTCCCGCGTGCACCGCGTATGCGGAAACAGGGTGCGTTATCGCGTACTCGACATTTGCGCAGCAGCCACCGGCGAACGCACGTTACGGCATTCCGGGACAGGGCGCCAGCCTTCCGTGGCAAACCGCGCGCACAGGCGTCCATGTGCTGTGCACGAATCCTGGCTCGCTTTCCGGCGGCGGCGCTTCGCTGACGGCGTACTTTACCACGGTCCCGGGCCCCGAGTGGGCTCCGACGCACGTAGCCCCACCGGGCGTTTTCACGCCGTGGGTTGCGTATCCCAACCTCTTTAACGCGCGCTGCGAACGTCACGGCAACGCATCGTGGCTGAACGTCGCCCGAAACGGTTCATCCGGAGATTGGCCGCACTTGACGCCCGGTGCGCCGAGTTGGGGATTGCACGTCGACGACATGTCGATCGGACTGGGAGCGCTGATCGATGATGTCATAGCGGCCGAAGCCGCATACACGGGCAGCGTGCGAACCAACCACTGGAGACGCCACAAGGTGGCTTGAATCTCAGGACGCGCGACGCTCGAGAACGACGTGCGTTGCACGCTCACCCGCGACGTGTTGCGTGCAACGGTAGCCGAGCTTGACGAGGTCAATGTCGCCGAAGAAGCGTTCTCCCGAGCCGAGGAGCGCCGGACATATCGCGAGATTCAGTTCATCGATGAGTCCGGCGCGCAGATACTGCTGAATGGTGGAGACGCCGCCTCCAATACAGACGTCCTTCCCGTCCGCCGCCGCTGCGGCTCTCTCGAGGGCGCGGTCAATCCCGTCCGTTACGAAGTGGAACGTGGTTCCTCCCTGCATTGGAATCGACTCGCGCGCGTAATGGGTCAGCACGAACACGGGGTTGCGAAACGGCGGTGAGTCTCCCCACGCACCCTTCCAGGAGTTGTCGGGCCACGGCCCTCTGACTGGTCCGAACATGTTTCTGCCGAAAATCCACGCGCCCACGTTCAGGAAACGCCGAGCGAAAAGGTCGTCGTCGATCCCAGTCGCTCCCCCGTGCTCGCCGTCAATCCGCTGGAACGTCCAATCCTTATCGTGCATGCGCCGGAACGTCCGGGTGGCGAAGACCCACTCGCCCAGCACCTCGCCGCCGACGCCCATCGGATTTTCGAGGCTTTGCTGCGGAGCGGCACCGAATCCATCGATAGAAACGCTGAAGCTCACTCTAACCTTCGACATCGGTTGGACTCCAATCGCCAGTCTTAGCGAATGTCGAGCACGCGTTGTACAAATTCGAGCGAGCCGCTGATGGCCTCATCAAGGTAACCCTCCCCATGGGCGCTGCCCGGAAGCAAGTGCACGGTCGACTCGACGCCGACGTCGGCGAGTGCCTTTTGCATCGTCAAGGCGTCATGAATGGGTATGAACTCGGCGAGCGAGTTCACCATGTAGACGGGGCCTGAGGTTTTCACCGCTCGGAGCACGGTGGTAGCCGCCTTCAGTAGGGTGCGGTCGCCGCCTACGTCGCGCAGGATAACCCAACGCAGGAATGAGTCATCGGGGCCACCTTGATCGACGCCCGCACTTGCGGTCTTGCCGAAGTCTGCTGACGGAGCACGAGCGGTGACTTTCCCGTCCGTTTCCTCGATGAAGCCTTGCAAGTCGAGTGGGCCCGACCAGCTCACTGACGGACGCCCGGTGAGAAGGGCTGCCTCGACCGAAAGGTTGCCTCCCGCAGAACTCCCCCAGAATGTCAGCTTTGTTCGGTCGAATTGGTAAGGGGATTTGAGTGCCCACTCCATTGCATCGATGACATCGGTGCGCGCTGCGGGAAAGACGTCCTTCGGCGCGAGCCGGTAGTTGGGCACGAGCACGAGGAAACTCTCATTCGCGAGAAGTGACGCGAGATGCTCGTCCTTCGCCTTGTCACCCTGAAACCATCCGCCGCCGTGGATCAGCACGACCGCCCCTCTGCTCTCGTCGGGTTCGTAGACGTCAAGGCGAAGCGCCTCGTCGCCAATTTGCTTGTAGACGATATCGCGAGTCACTTCCGTATTTTTCTTGCTCGTCAACATGTCGCTGCACGTCTCCCGTGAAATTACTCCACACCAGGAGGCGCCAATCCTCTACTCGAGGGATGACGAGAGAAAGCGGGGAACTCCGCTGATCCGTTGCGGATAACCAAGAACGGCACGGCGATAATCGTAGGCGGCTCGTTGACCGGGCTCGCTCTGGCCGTCGCGCTCGCCCGGGCCGGCGTGCTCGTAACGGTCATCGAGCAAAACGAAGGCATGGAGCAGCGCGGCACGGGGCTCGGCGTTGACCGTTCGTTACTGAGCGCAGTGACCGGTGTGGATGCGACGCGTTCGGCAAGGATTCGTGCGCTGCCGGTCGTTCGTAGTTTTCGTGAAACCTCAACGTGGCGTGCGATCTACACGTGGCTGCGCGAGGTCGCGCGCGAGACGGGCAGCATCAGGATGCATGAAGGACTGCGGGTCGACGAGGTCACGCAAAACGCGACGAGCGCACAGGTACGCGGCGACGCCTTCGAGTTCGGAGCTGACGTCGTCGTAGGCGCAGACGGGTATCGCAGCGTCGTTCGGCGCGTCGTCGACCCCTACAATCCGGTGGCGCGATACGGCGGCTTCGTGATCTGGCGCGGTCTGGTGAAGGAGGAGTGGATCGCCGGCGTATCAGGAACCTTGCGCGGCGGGCGCCTGCCGTACGCGGATGCCACGCGGCTCGTTGCATACGCGGTGCCCGGCTCCGACGGCAACGTCACTCCTGGCTACCGTCAGATCACGTACGCTTGGTACGACGGCTCGCGCACGGAGTGGCTACGCAAGAATGGCTTCCTCCGCGGTGACGAGATTCTCGCAAGCATCGCCCCGGAGGCGATATCCGCTTCGCTTCGTGACGAGCTGCGCCATCTTGCAAGCACGCGCTGGGAGTCACCCGAACGCGATGTGCTCGTCGCTGCGTTAGATCACAACGTCGTATTCGGAACTCCGCTGACGGAGTTTCTTCCCACTCGTCTCGGTAACGGGCGCATAGCGGTCATCGGCGATGCGGCCCATGTCGCCTCGCCCATGGTTGGCGCGGGGCTCGTGTACGGGCTTCTCGATTGCATCGCACTGGGTCGTGCAGTTACCGCAGCCGGAGGCACGATGGGAGCCGCCGGCGTGACGGCGTTACGCGCGTATGAAGCCGAGCGCCTCGAGGAGAGCCGCGCTCACGTCCAGGAGAGCCTTGACGCGAGCGCGGAACTGCTCCAGAGCATCACGGCGATCTAGCGGATGGCGATACCCCAGCCGCTGGTCATCGCGGTAACGCTGATCGACTGCACGGGCGTGGCTGCACCACTCGCTCCTGGCGCGAAGACCGAGACGGCTCCGGATTCAAGGACCGCGTAGATGTAACCCTTCGCATCTACCGCAACGCCGGTGACATCGCTGAGCCCTGTGATCGTGTCGGTTGGAGATGCACCGCTGGTCGCGCCTGCGGCAAACTCCAGTATGTCATCACCGCCGAGATTTGCGACCCACAAATTGCCGTGACGATCGACTGCAAGCCCAGTCGGCCCGTCGAAGCCGCTCAGCGTGATGGTCGGTGTTGCGGCTCCGGTGGATCCCGCAGCGAACCTGACGACGGTCGTTCCCGTGTAGTTCGACGCCCAGATATTACCGCTCGAGTCCACGGCGACCCCACAGGGATGTGTCAGCCCGGTAATCTGCTCGCCGGGCGCACTCGTCACGGTGCCGCTGGGATTCGTGAAGACGTCGATTGCGTCGTTACCGTAGTCTGCCACGTAGATCTTGCCGGAAGAATACGCAAGGCCGCAAGGGCTCGTCAGCGTCGTGCTGCCGCCGGAGATGGTCGTGATGGGAGCGACGTCACCGGTCGCACCTTTTGCGAACTCGAGTACGTTGAGTGCTGAGTCGTTGGCAACCCACAAGTCGCCCGAAGAATCGAATGCGAGGCCGATTGGGTCGCCCATCGTCGTCGTCGTTCCGACGAGTGCGGTTGTCGGCGTCGTCGTTCCCGATGCCGTCGCCGGCACGGTGACGACTTCCGCGCCGCTGCCGCCAACAACGCCGTTTGAAAACGCGATGGTCGACGCACGCACAAAGGAAGGGCCAGGGACGGCGGTCGACTTGCAGCCCGCCAGGAATGCGGCCGCCAGGACTATGCCGAGTGCCAGGGATCTTCGAGTCATTGGGGCTCCTTCGCAAAAGGCAGCTGAGTAGAAGGTCGGTTGGCTTGGCAGCCACAGTGCCGAATTCCTGGCCCCTTCCTAAGCCGAGCAGAAACGGTAGAGGGTCCGAGTCGGCCGAAGCTCCGGCGGATGAGGCCGGTCCACGCTGTTTGGATCGCGACGGCTGTCTACGCGGTCATCTTCTTTCTGCTGGGTGCGAACCGGTATGCAACGTTTCACTCGGGGACCGACCTCGGCATCTTCACGCAGGCGATCGCGAGCGCGTTTCACGGCTTTAG
>JASHTE010000190.1 GCA_030040695.1 Vulcanimicrobiota bacterium
CATCACGTTTCCGCGCGCCGATACGTCGAGCGCCCGACGAGATCCACGAATCGTTGCTGCGGCATTGGCTTTCCCTATGACCGGTGCGGAGAGGCCGAAGCCGGGGAGCCAAGACGCAAGCGCTACGTCGCGCGCATTCGCAACCACATCGACGCCTCCGTTCGAGAGCTCAAGCGCTCCGCCGAGACGCAGGCGCCCCACCGCGCTCGCGCTTGTCGCATTGAGATGGAGCGCGGCGCCGCTCGTCGACCATCGTGCCTCAGTCTCTCCGAAGACGAACGAGCGAACGTGCATGCTGCGAAATGCCGCCGAGCCACTGGTTTGCAGGCCATGGCGGAGGGCGAGCGCGACGTCGAGGCGCCCGCTGCCGGCGAACGTATCGCCGGTGTCGAAGAAATCGTTGAGATCGGCCAGATCGAGGCGCGGCGCGCGCAGATTCAACGTTGGCCTCTCTCGCGAGAGCA
Source organism: Vulcanimicrobiota bacterium (assembly GCA_030040695.1). GTDB lineage: Bacteria > Vulcanimicrobiota > Vulcanimicrobiia > Vulcanimicrobiales > Vulcanimicrobiaceae > Tyrphobacter. The sequence goes on from JASHTE010000190.1 coordinate 465, forward strand.
TTGCATCGAAGAGGACCGGCGAGCTGCCCAGCGTTACGCGCCCGGCGTCGAGCGTCACTCCGGCGGCGTCGCCGTTCGCGCGAAAGCGCAGATCGCGAAAGCCCTCACCGTAGAGCGAACCCTCCGGCACGTCGATCGCCGCCGCAACCGATGGCTGCGATGCCGCGCCGGCGATGCGCAGGTCGGCGTCGGCGCTCCCGGTGACGTCCTGTGCTATCTGCGGTTGCGTCAGGTGCGCGGCCTCCTGTAGATCGAGACCACGAACGCTCGCGTCGAGCCGGTAGCGCATGCCGCGCGTCCACACGCCGCCGTCGGCCATGACGATCGCCCGACCCGTGCGCGCGAACGCGTCGTGGACTGCGATCATTCCGTTTGCGAGCGCGACCGAGGCCGCGCCGGAGACGTCGATGCCGCGAACGCTCGCGCCGGCGAGCGAGAACGAGAGCGTGCGGTGCGCACCGAGCATACCGCTTGCGATCGCCTCACCGCCCGCAACGCTCGCGCGAGCGTCGTACACGTCGAGAGTGCCCGAACGGAGCGCGACGGTTGCGTCGAGCCCTCCGAGCCACGGCGTGCCGTCGGCCGTCGTGAAATCGGCACCGCGAATTCGCGCGAGAAAGGCGCTGCCCTCTTGTGCGCCGAGTGCGGCTCCGTCGAACGTGCCCGCGATCGCCGGGATCGGCGAGATGTGAAAGTTTCCAAGCGGCACGCGCGCTGCGGGCTCGATCTGGAAATGCTGCGCGCTGACGACCGCGAGCGTTCGCGCGTGCGGATGATCGAGCATGATGCGCGCGTAGAGAGAGCGCGACGCGTTACCGATGAAGAGCGGGCCTACCTCGCCGGCGCCGTTCGCATTGACGCGAAAGACGGCCCACGCGCGCTGCGTCGCGCTCGAGCCACGGAGCACGCCGTCCATCGCTAGGCGACGTGGATCGTCTGCAGTAGCAAGAGCCGCCGCGTTCAGATTCATGCCGGGTGCGATGGCGGCCGCGAACGGCAGCGACGCCGTTGGGGCTTCTCCGCTGAGGAGAAGCTGGAGCGACGTCGGCGGCGTGAAGGCGAGGCTACCGATCGTATGGAGCGCGATCGCGCCGTACGTTGTCTGTGCGGCGAGGATGTCGAGCCCGTGCGAGCTCACTGCGAGCAAACCGCGCGTTCCCGTGAGCTCGATTCCGTTGTAGAGAACCGACGGCGAGGCGAGCGAGAGAAAAGCGATAGGCTGCGCTGCCGGCCCCTCGACGACGACGCGCGCGCCGAGCCTTCCCGCCAGCGGCGGCAACGACGAAGCAGCGCGCGCGATACGGCGTAGATCGGCGAGATTCGCCTCGCTGCTCAGCGCGAGATGCACGTCCGGCCTCCGCAGACCGTAGATACCGCCGGTCAGTACGGCGCCCACCGATCCGATGCTGCCGCTCACTCCCTGCGTCGACACCGCATCGTCGGTGATGTCGAAGGTACCGTGCAGCCCGACGATAGGAGCGGTAAGCGAGGCTACATCGATGGTGCCGTCGCGCAGGAGCACGCCGCCGGCGACGTGCACTCGCATCGCCGTGCCGGGCGAGAAGGCGAAGATTCGCACGTCGAGTCCATCGAGCTCACCGCCGAGCACGCGCAGGCCCGCGTTATTCGAGACGTAATCGGCAAGTCGCGCGACGGGAATACGCTGCGCCCAGACGTGCTGACTCGTGAAACCTCGCGAGGCGTCGATTTCGCCTTCCGCGCCGATCGGATAGGATCGCCCATCCTCGACGTAGGCAAGCGAAAGTGTGTAACGCGAGGAAGCGCCGGTGTCGAGCTGCGCATCGACGTTCACCGCGGCGATGGTGAATGCTCGCGCATCCGGATCGATCCGCGTGCGATCGATGAGCATTGCGCTGCCGTTACGCGCGAGAACGGTGAAGACGAAGGGCGGCCCGCCGCTGCTTCCCTGCGAGGCCTTCGGAAGCGGTACGTTGAGCGTGCCGTCGGCGTTGCGGATGATCGTGAGCCGAGGGTCGACGATTTCAACGCTTCGCAAGCCATACTTGTGCGTGCTCCCCAGAAGGAGGTCGCGCAGGTTGTATCTCACCTCGAGTCGCGCAATCGTCGCGATCGGCTGCCCCGCCTTCGACAGGACGCGTACGCCGTCAAGGGAGAGACGACTGGGCGTGAGCTCCATAGCCGAGAACGAGACACGGGTACCGGTCGCGGCGCTGGCGACCTCGGCGACGATCGCGC
>JASHTE010000191.1 GCA_030040695.1 Vulcanimicrobiota bacterium
CGCGCGTAGCCTTCGGCAACGCGTGCTCGGCCTGATCGGGCGGACAACGCTCGGGGACGACGAGGGCATGCTCTTCGAGAACTGCTCCGCCATTCACACACTTTTCATGCGCATGCCCATCGATGTGCTGTTCTTGGATGAGGGCAGCCGCATCGTTCGTGCCGTTCCGAATCTGCGGCCGTGGCGACCGTTCATCGGCTGCGCGGGCGCGAGCCGGGTCGTCGAGCTTGCGCCGGGCGCGATCGAACGTCGATCGCTACGCGTCGGCGACTGCGTTAGGTTGAAAGAGCGAGCCGCCTAGAAGTTCTAAGCGACGCGATAGAGCGTTGGGAGGCGTGCGCCGATTCGCTGAAGCGCGAGGAGCGTGCGCTGAATCTCGTTCCACGCATCGTCGACGCAGGCCGCGACCGCGGCGTGTGCCTCGGTCGGCGCGTCGAGAAGAAGTGGGCCGCGATAGAGGGCGCGAGCCGCCTGGTAGATCTCGGCCGCGAGGTCGAGGCGCTGCGCCTCCATTGCCTCACGCGCCTCGGCAACACGCGCCATGAACGTGGAGAGATCGGTGTGCGCAAGCTCCGTGGCGAGCACGACCTCACGACGGTCGCAGCGGAAGTAGAGCTCGATGCGGGTTTCGGGTAACACGCGGCGGAGGGCCGTGCGTATGTTGCTGCACGTCGTGCGAAGATTTTGGGCCGCCTGCTGACGATCGTGAAGGGGCCAGAAGAGACGGCAGAGATCGGCGCGTGAGGCGCGTCCGGTCGGCTCGAGCAAGAGATACTTGACGAGTTTCCCGTCTTTGCTTCGTATCCATTCGATGCGATGTCCGGCGATCTCGATCTCGAGCTCGCCAAGGAGTCGAGCGACGATCGGATCACGGGCTAGCGCTGGGCTCGCGAGAACCGTGGACATAGTGCTCTTTACGAATCGTCCGCATGGCGGTCGATGTTTAGGCGAGGAAGCGGCTATGGGCGGACGTTACGAAATTTTTACAATCCCAAAGATGGTTCTACATATCTGGCCCCAGGTGGGCGGGCTTCCATAGAGCAGCATGCCGACGCGGTACAGCCTCCCGCCCGCAAGCGAGAGCAGGATGACACAGAGAACGTCGATGATGCCGGCACCTGCGATCTGGCCCGGCGGGACCGTCGAAACCGCAATTCGCGCGAACATGACGAACGGCGAGAGCACCGGGATGAAGCTGCACGCGACCGCGAACGGCGCGTCGGGGCTCGAGAGCGTCGTGATCGCCGCGACGAACGCGACGATAACGGGCAAGAAGAGTGGACCGCTCATTGCGCCGAGGTCCTCCGTGCGATTGACGAGTGAGGCGAGGCCGGCAAAGAGCACGGCCATCTGCGTGAACCCTAAGACGAAGAATACGACGAAGCCGATGATGGTCGCCGGCGGCAAGCCCGCGAAGGAGATCGCGCTCACGCCGCTGCCGGCGCCGACGCTCGGACCGCTTCCGGAGAGCGCGAAAGCGAGGACGATCCACGTTGCCATCTGCATGACGGCCAGCGTCGTCGAAACGAGAATCTTCGCCACCAGGAGCGTCGTGAGATCGACCGACGTCACGAGCAACTCGGCGATACGACTCGTCTTCTCTTCGGCAACCGACGTCAGCACGAGCTGGCTGCTGAAGACGATCAGCATGTAGAGCAGAATCAAGAGAAGGTAGGCGATCGCGTGCGCGGTAACCGAGGATGCCACGGTCTTGAAGCGCGCCGATACCGACTCTACCGTGACAGGGAAGCGCAGCTCGCGCTGAAAGCGCTCGGGCACTCCACCTGAGCCGAGCGCAAGGTCGAGCGGCAAGAGCGCGCTGCGGATCAAGGAGACGTCGACGTTCGAAGGGTCTTCTGCGTAGATCGTGACGTGGAGCTCACGGTGCTCCGTCGAGAGCTCGAGCAACGATCCGACCTTCCAGGCATGCAGCATCATCGGCGTCGGCGGCGCCTGCTGCACCGGCACGATGCGCACGGTGAGATTCTCGCGAGAGAGAAGCCGGTCTGCGGGTACGATCAGTGCGGACGGGCCGGAGAGTGCAACTTGGTGCAGCGCGGAAAACTGCACGGCCGCCATCAGTGAGGGCAAGCGCGAGACGAGCGCGATGGTGAGGCCCCCGAAGATGAGGCCAGCGATGAACACGCGGGAACGCAACCGGCGCATGAGTTCGGCTTGAAAAACCACCGAAAACTGACTCATGCCGCTCCGACCGCTCGTAGATAGAGCTCCTGTAATGAAGGCTCGATCGGCTGGAACTCCGTGATCGCCTCGACCGTAACGAGCGCGCGGAGCAGCGCAGCGGAGTCCGTCGGCGGCGGGAACTCATACGTTGCCGCGGCGTCTTCACTCGACACGACCCGTACGTGCGGGAGCGCGGCGATGACGCGGCGCACGGCATCCGAGTTCGGCGCGATGCGAATGCGCTTCGACGGCCAATCGGATCGGAGCTCGGCGAGCGTTCCTCGCGCGCGAGCCTCGCCGTGCACGATGATGCAGAATTCCGTGCAGAGTCGCTCCAGCTGCCACATTTCGTGACTGGAGAGCACAAGCGTCGCGCCGTTCTGCCGCAACTGCTCGAGGAGCGTGAGAAGCATCGCCGCGTTGACCGGATCGAGCCCGGTGAACGGTTCGTCGAGGATGAGAAGGTCGGGGTGATGCACCGCGGCGCACGCCACCTGTACCTTCTGCTGGTTTCCCTTCGAGAGCTCTGCGCACGATTCGTTGGCAAAGGAGCCGAGCTCGAGTTGCTCGAGCCATTCATCGGTGCGTCGCTCGGCTTCAGGCCTACCGACCCCGTGCAGGCGGGCAAAGTAGACGATCTGATCGCGCACGCGCATTCTTCCGTAGAGGCCGCGCTCCTCAGGAAGGTATCCGAACCGTGCACGCACGCGTTCGTCGATGCGCGCTCCGTTCCACGTAAGCGTGCCGCCGTCTGCGAGCACGATGCCGAGGATGATGCGCATCGTCGTCGTCTTGCCGGCACCGTTCGGACCGAGCAACCCGAACACTTCTCCGCCGAACACCTGGACCGAAAGGTGATCGACGGCCAGTAGGGGAC
>JASHTE010000192.1 GCA_030040695.1 Vulcanimicrobiota bacterium
CACACGCTGCCACGGTTCGGCGTCGACGTGAGCCTCGTCGACTTCAGCGACTTCACCGCCGTAGAAGCGGCGATCCGGCCGAATACAAAGGCGCTCTTTGCCGAGACCATCGGGAACCCGAAGATCGACGTTCTCGACCTCGAACGCATCGCAGCGATCGCGCACAAGCACGGCCTGCCGCTCATCGTCGACAACACGCTCGCGACACCGTACCTGCTGCGTCCATTCGATTGGGGCGCAGATATCGTCGTCCACTCCGCCACAAAATTCATCGGCGGACACGGAACGGCGATCGGCGGTGTCATCGTCGACGGCGGGCGCTTCGACTGGGGCGCGAACCCGCGCTTCAGCGAGTTCGTGGCACCCGATCCGTCGTACCACGGCCTCCAGTACACCCCCGTCTTCGGAAATCTCGCCTACATTCTGAAAGCGCGCGTTCAGCTCTTACGCGACGTCGGCGCGGCGCTCTCGCCGTTCAACGCATGGCTTCTGCTGCAGGGGCTCGAGACGCTCGGCATCCGCGTCGAGCGGCACTCCGCCAACGCGCTTGCGGTGGCAGAGTTTCTCGAAAGCCATCCGCGCGTGCGCGACGCCTCCTATCCCGGCCTGCCGAGCCATCCGTCGCACGAGCGCGCCAAGAAGTACTTGCACGGCGGCTTCGGCGCAATCCTCACGTTCCGCGTCGACGGCGGGGAGCGCGAAGCAAAGGCAATCATCGACAAGCTCAAGCTCTTCTCGCTGCTCGCGAACGTCGGCGATGCGAAGTCGCTCGTCATTCACCCGGCGACGACGACGCACCAGCAGCTCGAGCCGCAGGAGCGCCTGCAAAGCGGCATCGACGATGCGACGATCCGCCTCTCCGTCGGCATCGAGGACAAGCGTGACATCATCGCGGACTTGGAACAAGCATTACGCTAGAGGAACAGACGGACGCGCTCGTGCGCGAAGAGAGGGTCGGCATCGGCGCGTTTGCGCTCGACGGCGGGGCAGTGCTTCCCGCCGTCGAGCAGCAGGTAACCATCTACGGCGCGGGCGATCGGGTCGCGCTCGTCTCGCACGCGCTCACCGGCTCGAGCCGTATCCGCGAGTGGTGGCCGGGGATGTTCGGAGCAGAGAGGCTCTTCGATCTCGATCGCTGGAGCGTCATCGGCATCAATGTGCTCGGCGGCTGCTACGGGTCGACACCGGTATTCTCGGGGCGCGTCAGCGTCCGAGACATGGTGCGCGCGCAGGCTCGCGCGCTGGAGCAGCTCGGCATCACGCGGCTCGACCTCGTCACCGGCGGTTCACTCGGCGGCATGCAGGCGCTACAATGGGCACTCGACTTCCCCGAGCGCGTGGAGCGAGCGGCGATTGTCGGCGCCCACGATCACCATAGCCCGATGGGCATCGCGCTCAACGCGCTGCAGCGCGAGGCGATCGCAATCGACCCGAAGCGTGGCTTGCGCCTCGCGCGCAAGATTGCAATGCTGACGTATAAGTCGGAGGAGCTCTTCAACGAACGGCATGGACGCAGGCGCGATCGCCATGGCGTCGACCGCTTCGACATCGAGGGTTACCTCGAGCATCAGGCGGAGATCTTCGAGCGGCGAATGGACGCGCACACGTACGCGCTCCTCACGCACGCGATGGACGGCTTCGACGTGCGCGACGCGCCGGCGCCGCAAGGCCCAGAGTTGCTCTTCATCGGCATCTCCTCGGATTGGCTTTTCCGCCCGCAGGACGTGCGCGCCGCCGCCGAGCGGTTTCGTGCAAAGGGTGCGCGCTCAGCCTACGCGGAGCTGGAAAGCGAGCATGGCCACGATGCGTTCCTCGCGGAACCCGAGACGCTCGCCCGCATCATTGCTCGTACGACCAGCGCATGATCGCGCGCGGTACGAGAGCGTGCTCGATCGGACGCAATCGCGTGCGCGCTTCTTCTTCCCGCTCGCCCGCGCGCGCGCGCAGCGGCACGCGCACGAGCACCGGCCCGCGGTCGGCGTCGGCCGTGATACGATGGACGCTCGCGCCGATCCAACCGCTCGCGTGAGCGATCGCCTCACGCACGGCGTTGGGTCCGCGAAAGGCGGGGATCACGTCACCATCCGGCGTTCCTACTTCGTCGCGCGAGGGATCGAGCGGCAAGAAGGCGGGATGCAAGTTGAGGACGTCCGAGAACGCCTCCACGAAGCGTGCGTCGAGCACGTGCATCCATCCGAGTAACAAGACAAGCTCGGGCTCGAGCACCGAGACCGCCGCGAGCAGGCGCGCGTCGTACGCCGCACGCGACTCACGCTTCCGGTTCCATGGCACCACCATCTCGCGAACGCCTGCGTTTCGCGCACGTGTCACTGCGCCCGCGTCTGCGGCGTTGCTGACGAGCGCAACGATCTCGAGCGGAACCCGCCCCTCGGCCGCCGCGTCTGCAACGACTTGGAAGTTGGTCCCGCTCCCTGACGACAGGACGACCGTGCGCGCGCGCCGCGTGAGGCGCTCGTTGCGATCGAGGCGCTCGGCGATGGTCGCCCCGCATTGGGGCGCGTAGTATGCGGCGAGCCGCTCGCTCCCAACTGCCGGAATGAGCGCCTTCGCGTAGCCTCGCCTGCGCAAGCCACAGAGCGCGAGCGTCAGCAGCGCAGGCCCGAGCGCACCGCCTCGCGCTTGCGGCGCTACGCCGAACGGGCCGAAGATTCCAACGCCGGGTTGCGTACCAAGACCGCGCAGCCAATAGAAACGCAAACCTCGCGGGTCGTAGGTCGCAAAGCCGATCGGCTCACCGTCACGGCGCGCGATGATATTGGTTCCAGCGAATGCTTCACCGCTCCACGTGCCCCCGAAGACGAGGTCGATCCATGCGAGTGTCCGATCGTCGGCGCCCTCGCGGTCTTCTACTGAATAGCCGATGCGCTCGATGCGCTCGATCGCCTGCGATCGCGCCCGCTCGTCGAAACGTTCGTCCAATACGCTGATGAGATTGAGCAATCAGGCCTCTCTCGCCGGATGCACGATCACCGCCGGCTCGTTCTCTTCACGCGACTCGAGCCAGCCGACGATTTTCGCGCGCGGCATGGCACCGACCGCGCGTAAAGCATCGTCGAGCGGCACGACGAGTGTGTAGCCGATGCCCATGTTGAGCGTTCGATAGCGCTCCTGTTGCGAGAGCTCGCCGCGGCGAACGAGATCGCGCTCGATCGCTGGAACCTCCCAGCGCGCCTGCTCGAACACCGCCTTTACGCCCGGTGGTAAGGTCCGCGGAACGTTCTCCAATAGCCCCCCGCCGGTGATGTGCGCCATCGCCTTCACCGTTGCTACACGCTGTATCGCGCGCACGGCTTCGTAGTACGAGGGATGTTCTGCAAGGAGCGCGTCGGCGTACGTTCCGCCGTAGCCAAATGGGTGCATCCATTCACTCGATGGAATGAGCGCACGTGCGAGCGAGTACCCGTTCGTGTGCAAACCTACCGCCGGTAGTGCGACGACGGCGTCGCCGGGCTGCACGCTCTCGCTCTTCGGCAAATCCTCTAGCGCCACGACGCCGACGATCGTGCCGGCGAGATCGAAGTGCTCCGGCGCGTAGACGCCCGGCATCTCAGCGGTCTCGCCGCCCAGCAATGCGCAGCCGTGCGCCGCGCACGCGCGTGCGCACCCCGCCACGATCCGTTCCGCGATTTCCGGATCGAGCTTTCCCACAGCCAGATAGTCGAGAAAGAAGAGCGGCATTGCGTTGCAGACGAGGATGTCGTTGACGCAGTGGTTGACGAGATCCGACCCGACGCTATCATAGCGCTGCAGTGCTGCCGCGATCAACAGCTTCGTTCCAACGCCGTCGGTCGACGCGACGAGGGCTCGCTGCTCGTCTCCGGGCAGGCCGAAGAGCCCGGCAAAGCCGCCGATCGCATCGAGCTGCGACGGATGTCGCTGCTCCTGCAAGAGCCGCCTGTACCGTGCAACTGCTTCATTGCCGGCGCGTACATCGACGCCCGAGCGGGCGTACGAGTCACTCATCGCGAACATCTTTTCACAATACACTCCCACACCTTCGGACGAAAGGCAGGTTATGCAGATTCGCATCGCTCACGATGCGCCGGAGGGCGCGCGCACCGGCGCGCTCGTCGTGCCCCTCTTCACGAATGAAGCTCCGTCCGGCGCCGCAGCGGCTGCCGACGCGGCAGTCAAAGGCGCTCTCAGCGATGCCGTTCGCAGCGGCGAAACGAAGGGCAAACCCTTCGAGACGCTCCTGATTCACGCAAAGGATCAGCCGTTTCGGCGCATCCTTGCTGTTGGGCTCGGCGATCGCACCAAACTCGAGTCGAGCGCCTTGGCGCGATACGCGGGAACTGCAGTGCGCGTACTCGGACGCAAGGGAGTGAGCGAGATCGCGATCGCGCTTCCCGAAGAGGCCGCGCAGAGCGCGGAGCGCTACGTGAGCGCGGTTGCCGAAGGCGCGATCAGCGGCACATTCGAGACGACGCTCTACCAGAGCGAGCCGGAACAGCGCGTCGCCGTCGAGAGCGTAACGATTCTGCCGGGGGACGGCGAGCGCGATGCATCGGAGCGCGGCCTGCGACGTGGAAGCATTCTCGGCGAGGCCGTAAACTTGGCGCGACGGCTCGCAGTGACGCCCGGAAACGATATGACGCCGACGATGCTCGCGCAGGAGGCGACGAAGGCGGCAAAGGATGCGGGCCTCGCAATCGAGGTGCACGACGCGGAGTGGGCGCGCGCCCGCGGCATGGGCTCCTTCCTCTCCGTCGCGCAGGGAAGTGCGCAGCCCCCGAAGTTCATCGTGATGTCTCACGAGAAAGGCAAAGGCGAGAGGCTCGCGCTCGTTGGCAAGGGCATCACCTTCGACACCGGCGGAATCTCGATCAAGCCCGCAGCCAACATGGAAGACATGAAGTACGATATGTCCGGTGGAGCGGGTGTCATCGCCGCGATGTGGGCGATCGCCAAACTCGGATTGCCGATCGACGTCGTCGGGATCGTCCCCGCAACGGAGAACATGCCCGGCGGGCGCGCGACGAAGCCGGGCGACGTCGTTCGAGCGATGAACGGAAAGAGCATCGAGATCATCAATACCGACGCGGAGGGGCGCCTCATCCTTGCCGACGCGCTCTGCTACGCAAACGAACTCGGCGCCAAGCGAATCGTCGACGCGGCGACGCTTACCGGTGCCTGCGTCGTCGCGCTCGGTCACATCGTCTCCGCGCTCGTCTCGAACGACGACGCCTTCGCCGAGCTCTTTCTCGATAGCGCACGCGCCACCGGTGAACGGTACTGGCGCATGCCGCTGTACGACGAGTACGCGACACAAATGAAGAGCGACATCGCGGACTTGAAGAACAGCGCCGGCAGGGACGCGGGCGTCCTGACGGCCGCCGCGTTCCTGCGCTCCTTCACTGGTGAAACGCCGTGGATTCACCTCGATATCGCAGGGACGGCCTACCTCGATACCGCATCCTCTTGGGCGCCCAGAGGTCCGACCGGCATCCCCGTCCGCGCCATGGTCGCGCTCGCCGAAGCGCTCTCCTCATGATCCAGCAGAAAAACACCGAAGCACGCCCCTACGAACCCGCAAAGACCCCGGTCTTCCGGCGCCTCACCGCGGGCTCGATCAAGCGGCGCAAGGGCACGCACCTCTTCCCCGTCGTTACCGCGTATGATGCTCCTTTCGCGCGCTTCGCGGAGGAGGCGGGCATCGACGTCATCCTCGTCGGCGATAGCGTCGGCAACGTGATGCTCGGTTACGACGAGACGACGCCCGTCACGATGGAGCAGATGATCCATCACGCCCAAGCGGTCTCGCGCGGAACGTCACGCGCGCATGTGATCGTCGACATGCCTTTCGGCTCGTACCAAGTGAGCGACGAGGTCGCGCTCACCAATGCGATCCGGCTCGTGAAAGATGGCGGCGCCTGCTCCGTCAAGGTCGAAGGCGGCGTGCACGAAGCCGATCGCGTCCGAGCGATCGCACGGGCCGGCATTCCGGTCGTCGGGCACATCGGCATTACGCCGCAAACAGCCGGCCTCGGACCCGGCTACAAGATGCGTACCCACCGCGATCGCTTGGTTGCAGACGCGAGGGCGATCGAGGCTGCCGGCGCCTACGCGATCGTGCTCGAGGTCGTCGATGCGGGCATCACGCGTGAGATCACCGAGATGCTCTCAATTCCGACCATCGGCATCGGCTCGGGTCCCCACTGCGACGCGCAGGTGCTCGTTCTCCACGACGTTCTCGGCATCTATGCGCACTCGCCAAGTTTCGCAAAGCGTTACGCCGAGTTCGGCAGCCAGGCGATTGACGCGCTGCAAAAGTACGCGCAGGACGTGCGCGAAAGCAAGTTCCCGAGCGGCGCCTAACTCACTGCGTGCACGGGAACGCTCGGATATGCGCCCGTGAGACAGCCCAGGCACATCTCTTCGCGTTTGCGTCCGGTCGCCTCGATGAGTGCCTCGAGACTCAGGTAGCCCAGAGAGTCGGCGCCCGTGTGACGGCGTATCTCCTCGGCGTTCAGGTTCGCGGCGATGAGCTCGTCGTATGTCGCCATGTCGACGCCAAGGTAGCAGGGATGACGAATCGGCGGAGAGCTGATGCGCAGGTGCACCTCGCGAGCTCCCGCATCGCGCAAGAGCGAGACGATCCGCGGAGTCGTCGTGCCGCGCACGATAGAGTCGTCAACGACGATGACGCGCTGGCCGCGCAGGTTCTCGATCAAAGGATTGAACTTCAGCTGCACGCCGCGCGAGCGCATCTGTTGGTCGGGGCTGATGAAGGTTCTGCCGATGTACCGATTCTTGATCAAGCCCTCGATGTACGGCAAGCCGCTCTCCGCCGCGTAACCGATGCCCGCAGGCACAGCCGAGTCCGGCACCGCGATGACGACGTCGGCCTCGACCGGATGCTCTTTCGCGAGCGCACGCCCCATCGCATAACGCGCCATGTAGACGGAGCGGCCGTCGAACTCTGAGTCCGGCCTCGCGAAGTAGATGTATTCGAACATGCAGAGCGCGTGTTCGTGCCCCGAAAGCGCGGCCTGGCGGGACTCGATTCCCTCGGCACCAATGCGTAGGATCTCGCCGGGCTCGATCTCGCGCACGAAGCGGGCTCCAACTGTCCCGAGCGCGCACGACTCTGAGGCAACGATCCAGCCTCCGTCTTCGAGCTCGCCGAGCGCAAGCGGCCGTACGCCCCAGGGATCGCGAAAGGCGTAAAGCGCGTTGCTCGTGCACAAAACGACGGAGTAGGCACCGCGAGCAACCGTCAGGAGGTGTGCGATGCGGTCGATCAGCGAGCCACTGTCCTCGACGAGCAGTTTCGCCAGCACCTCGGAGTCGGAGGATGCCTCGAGGACGGTCGAGGGCGAGAGGCGCTCGCGCAGCTCCTCGGTGTTCGTCAGGTTGCCGTTGTGTGCGAAGGCGAAGTCTCCCAGGTCCGAGCGCTCGAGCAGCGGCTGTGCATTCACGACGATCGAGGAGCCACTCGTCGAGTAGCGCGTGTGGCCGATCGCGATATGCCCGCTCAGGTCGGCAAGGATCACCTCGTCGAAGATCGCTCCGAGCAGCCCCATCGCCTTGTGCGAGCGGAGCGCCGTTCCATCGGCGGCGGCGATGCCCGCTGACTCCTGCCCCCGGTGTTGGAGAGCGTAGAGTGCGAAGAAGGCGAGGCGTGCCGCGTCACGACCCGGAGCAAAGACGCCGGTAACGCCGCACATTCTTTAACTCCGGCGCCGGCCTCCCAAGATCTGCAAGAGCGCGAGGAAGATATTGAGCGCGTCGAGGTAGATCGAGACGGCAAGCATGACCGGTGTTGCGCCGCCGCCGCCCGCTCGAATGCGCGCGAAATCGATGAGGACGAGTGCAGTGAAGACGGCAAGAATGAGGTAGGCGTACGTCTCTGGGTGGATGACGCGCACGAAGATCGAGATGATCCCGAGTACGACGACGCCGAGGAGCGCAAGCATGACGTAGCCTTGAAAGCGCCGCAAATCGAGGCCCGTCGCGTAGACGATCGCGCCGAGCGCGAACATGCCGAGACCCGTGGTCAAAGCAGCATCGACGACGACACCCGGGCCGAATGCACGCGTGTATGCGCTTATGATGGGCGAAATTCCGACGCCTTCGCAGAAGGCGAATGCGTAGAAGAGCACGAGCGAGAGCGGCTCATTGCGCTGCGCGGCCATCGTCGCGATCAAGAGGCCGAAGCCGACGAGCATCGCAACGAGGCCGACGCCGGGCGAGAGCTGGAGCCCCTGACAGAGCCACGCCGCGAACGCCGTGATGCAAAAGCCGAGCGCGGAGATGCCGAGCACTTGCGCGAGCAGCGAACGCGTCGAGGTCGTCGTCGCGCCAGTCTGCTGCGGCGGCTGGTACTGATACTGCATGGCATCCGGCTTCTCTCAGATTCCGGCGGACGCCTGTTCGCCGCCGGACGCAGGGGAGCGGCGCAAGCGAGCGAAGTTTCGGCCATCGACTGCCGATTCATCGTAGCGGCGTGTGCGGCATGGGCACTTTCGGCAACGATGACCGCGTACGCGGATCCAGACGCCGACGCGCTTGACGCGCCGCCCCCGGGGCTTGTGCCTACAAGCGTACATCTCTCCGCGATCCTCGCGCAGCACGACGCCGCGATTGGAAAACCCACCGGGCCCGACACAGTCATCGAAGACTGGCGCTTTACCGACACGGGGATGAACGGCACCGAGCACCTCGAGCGCGACGGAATGAACTACCATTCGAGGATCACGCGTGGGCCCTTCGTCGAGGAGTTTGGCCAGGACAACGGGCATCGCTGGCATCGCGACTACGACGGGTTCGTCTCCCCGACGACCACGCTCGATGACGAGACCTTCTTTACGGAGTGGGTCGACGAAGATGCGGCCGATCCGAAGAACGACGTGAGTGTCGCCGGCGAGACGCAAGGCTCGAAGCCCGCCTACGTCGTCCGCGTGAAGATTCCGGACGAACAGCATCCGGAGTGGGTCTTCTACGATGCCGCGACCGGCCTGATTACCAGAGTTGAAGTCGTCACCGACAACAAGCATCGCGTCGCGACCACCTACGATGATTTC
>JASHTE010000193.1 GCA_030040695.1 Vulcanimicrobiota bacterium
GTGTACCTCGATGGGGCAGCAGGCGCTCGTCGTGGAGGCAATACAAGCCGGCGCGAGATCGTTCATCACCAAGCCCTTTCAGCCGCCCAAGATCGTCGAAACGCTCAACAAGGTGCTCGCATGACCGCCTCTCTGACGCTCACAGATCTGCAGAAAGACGCGCTCAAAGAAGTTGCCAACATCGGCGCGGGCCATGCGGCGACCGCACTCTCGGAGCTCTTGAACACGAAGATCACGCTCATCGAACCGCGCATCGACGTCGTGAAATTCCGCGATCTCTCCGGACGCCTCGGCAGCCGCGGGCGGCCCGTTGCGGCGCTGCACATGTACGTGCGCGGCGAGGCTCCCGGGCAAATCCTCGTTCTCTTCGACCGGGATCAAGCGAGCGAGTTCGTCGGGCGCTTCATTCGGCGCGTCATCGGGGACATCAAGATCTACGATTCGATCGCGGACTCGACGCTCAAAGAGCTCGGAAACGTGGTTGCCGGCTCGTACGTCTCCGCAATCGTGCACCTCACGCAGGCGAGCCTCGAGCCCTCCCTGCCAACACTCTCGTACGGCACGATCGAGGCCGCGTTTCATAGCCTCATGGCGATCCTTCCCGATCAAGACGTGTTCTTGGTGGAGTCCGTCTTTCTCGACAAGGACACGGCGATCGGCGGCGAGTTCATTCTCATTCCCGATGCGGGATCACTCGAGCCGCTGCTCAGCGTCTTCGAGCTCGAGAACATCGCTTAGGAAGCCCTGGGCGGAGTACCCTAAAGCAGCCTCGAATATTATAGGCCGCGATGGCCGACGAGCACTTCGACCGCGCAGAGTTCATCGCATACTTCCGTGACGAGGCGGAGGAGCTGCTGCATCGGATCGACGCCGATGCGCTGAAGCTCGAGCAATCCGCAGCAGCCGGGAAGGCCGATCCCGAGACGGTGAATGCGCTGTTTCGCGCGCTGCATACGATCAAGGGTAACGCAGCGATGCTCGGCTTCGGGGAGACTGCGCGCTTAGCCCACGGACTCGAGAACCTTTGCGACCTCCTTCGAACCGAGAGCGTTGCGCTCTCGCCGGTTTGCGCGGAGCTGCTCCTGCGCGGGCGAGACTTGTTGTCTGCGCTCGTCGCGGCGGAGCCCTCGGGCGGGACGATTCCCGCAGCGCTGCCCGCGTTTCTCGAGCGGCTGAGCGGGATCGAGCAGAAGGAGGCCTCGCCCGATCGCGCGCCGCAAGCGCCCGCCGAGGCAACGCCGCGTACCGTCGCGGGGCTGCGCCGGCAGACGATCCGGGTCGACATCGACCGCCTCGATCTCTTGCTGAATCTCGTCGGGGAGCTCGTCATCAATCGGACGCGGATCTCCGACCTCGCGGCATCCTTGAGCCGCACCGACGGCGAGGAGCCATTGCGCAAAGCGCTGTTGGAGAGCGCAGGATTGCTTGCCCGCACCTGCGGCGAGATCCAGGAGTCGCTCATGAAAGTGCGCATGGTGCCGATCGGGCGCGTCTTCGAGCGCTTCCCGCGCGTCGTCCGTGACATCGCGAAGGCGCGTGGCAAGGAGGTGCGTCTCGAGGTGAGTGGGGCGCAGACCGAGCTCGACAAGACGATCGTGGACGAGATCGGCGAGCCGCTCATGCACTTGCTGCGAAACTGCATCGACCACGGTATCGAGCTCCCGGAAGTGCGCGAACGCGAAGGGAAGCCGCGAGAGGGGACGATTCTCCTGAACGCCTATCATGCCGGCAACCAGATTGTCATCGAGATGTCCGACGACGGCGGCGGCATCGACTTCGACCGCGTCCGAGCACGCGCAATTGCGGCCCGCTTCATCGCACCCGAGGAGCGTTTGACCGAACAGGAGCTGCTGGAGCTCATTTTCCGTCCTGGTTTCTCAACGGCGGAAAACGTCTCAGAGCTGAGTGGCCGAGGCGTCGGCATGGACGTCGTGCAGAAGGCGGTCACGCATCTCAAAGGCTTCTTCACCGTGGAGAGCGAGTGGAAGCGCGGGACACGTTTCCAGATCAAGCTCCCCTTGACGCTCGCCATCATTACCGCGCTGCTCGTGCGCGTCGGGAAGGCCCTCTACGCGATACCTCTCGACGTCGTCGTCGAGTCACAACGGATCGAGAGCGCAGAGATTCGAAGTGTTGCGAGCAACGAGGTCGTGACGGTGCGGGACCAGATCGTACCACTCATTCGCGTTGCCGAGTTCTTCGGCACGGATGTCGCGCGCGACCCGGAGAAGGCCATGACAGTCATCGTGAGCGTACAGGGACGTAACATCGGTCTCGTCGTCGACGTGTTCGAAGGCGAGCAGGAGATCGTGATCAAGCCGCTCTCGGACCTCGTCGGTCGCATTCCCGGCATCTCGGGAGCGACAATTCTCGGCAGTGGCGCAATCTCGCTGATCCTCGACGTCCATGCACTCGTCGCCGACGCGTACGCGAGCGGGAAGGCCGCGCGCGCAGAGCTCGCCACGGCGGAGACATAGGCGATGAGCGAGAGCGTTCAGGTCGCAACATTTCGCCTCGGCTCCGAAGAATACGGTGTCGACATCTCGCAGATCCAGGAGATCATCCGGATGGTCGAGATTACACGCGTTCCTCGTACGCCCGAGTTCGTCGAAGGCGTCATCAACCTGCGTGGGCAGCTGATCCCGATTATCGACCTCCGCAAGCGCTTTGGCATGGATCGCGTGGAGCCGACGAAAAACTCACGCATCATCGTGAGCGACATCGGCACGAAGCGCATCGGGATGATCGTCGACAGCGCCTCCGAGGTGCTGACGATTCCGCTCGACTCGATCGAGCAGGCGCCGGAGATCGTCGCCGGCCTCGACGCAGATTATCTACAAGGCGTCGGAAAGATGGGCGAGCGTCTCATCATCTTGCTCGATCTCACGATGGTCATCAGCGGCGCACAACGCCGCGAGCTGGAGGACGCGGGGTAGCGCTGGGACGGCAGCGAAGGCTGCCCGCTGTGTCGACGACGGCTTGGCGCCGCCTTCTCCTGACGCTCTGCGCTTTCGGAGTCGTCCAGCTCGGCTACATCGCGTGGCTCGCGGCGAACGACGGCGGATTTCTGGGCCTTGACACGGCTCCCACAAGCACGCCCTTCGTTCAAAAAATAATCGTCGCGCCAGGAAGCGCGGCTTATACTGCCGGCCTGCGAACGGGAGATCTCATTGACGGTCATGTACTCTCTGCGCCCGCGCGGTACCGGTGGTTCGAGAGCTGGTTTCTCAAAGGCGCAACAGTTCAACTGCCGATTCGTCACGCAAACGCGCTCAAGGTCGTGACCCTCAAGGCACAGCTGCAGCCCGGTGGATACAACTCAAATCTCGGCATCTACTCGGTGTGGGTCGCGATCGCAGCGAATCTCTGGATTCTGCTCTTCGCGGCGCTCGTCGCTTCTCGCCGTGCCGAGAGCATTGAGGCACGGACGCTGTGCTTAGTGCTCGCTCTTGGTGTCATTCAGAATAACTTCCAAAACAACAACTGGCTCACACCATGGCCGGCGCTCGACGCTGCGCTCGCGTGCTTGGCCTGCGTTTTATACGCGGGATCGAGGACACTCTTCGTGCTGTACGCGATGAGCTTCGCCCGGCCACCGTCGCGCGCGCGCCAGGCAGTGGCGTGGGTCGCGTACGCGTCTATTGCGGTCAGCGCGTGTTATGGAGTCTTCGCCACCGTGGGTGCTTGGTCGGGAACGTTGGACGCAGGTATGCCGTGGTACTCCGGCTGGGCCGCCGTCATGCTGCGCGGGATTCTGCCGCAGGCTCTCGTGCTGGTCTGCGCGCTTTTCGCGATTGCGCAGGCACGTGGCGCGGAGCAGGCGCGCGTCGCGTGGGCGAGCGCATCGCTCGGCACCGGCTATTCGGCGAACATCGTCTACTGGGTAGGCAACGCATTCGCACCAAGCTCCCCGAACGTCCTCGAGGCCTTTGGCATCTTCGTCAACGTTGCATGGTTCATTGTGCCGCTCGGCTTGACGTACTCGCTGCTCTACCGCAAGCTGCTCGACATTAGTTTTGCCGTCAACCGGGCCGCGGTATTCTCGATCGTCTCGATCATCGTCGTCGGCGCCTTCGTCCTGGTCGAGTGGCTCCTCGGCGGCTGGCTGCACGACGCGAGCCACGCAGCGAACGTCGCCGTGAGCGCTGCCCTCGCGCTTGCGCTCGGATTCTCCGTGCGCTTCGTGCATGCACGCGTGGACGGGTTCGTCGACAACGTCTTCTTCCGGAAGCGCCACGAGAATGAGCAGGCGATACGGAAGCTCGCGCGTGAAGCACCGTATATTACCGAGGCGAAGACGCTCCTCGAGCGAACGGTATCGACGCTCGAGCTTCACGCCGGCGCGAGCAGCGTGATCGCTCTTCTGGACGATGACCACGGGCGGTACGGCAGCGTCGACGAGAACGATCCCGCACTCGTCGAGCTGCGAACCTTTCACGAGCCGCTCGACCTGCACTCCGTCGAACGCACGGCGATTCCAGGCGAGCTTGCCTACCCGATGGCTTCGCGAGGCCGCCTCGTCGGCGCGCTCGTCATCGGGGCGAAGGCGACGGGGGAGACGTACGCGCCCGATGAGTCCGACGCGATCGCGCAGCTCGCGCACGCGGTCGGCGTTGCGCTCGACGCCTTGGGCACCGGCAATGAGCAGTCACGTGACGTCATGCTCGAAGGCATTCGCGCCGTGCTCTCCGGGCTTCAGTTGGTTTCGCAGAAGCTGGACGGGCTCTCCGAGACGATGACGCCGCGAAGCCGCGAAAGCACCTAGGTCACATCGCTTGGAGCTAAGGGCGTCGCGGTGTCATCCTGAGCGCGCGCGAAGCGCGCAGTCGGCGGTGTCATCCTGAGCGCGCGCGAAGCGCGCAGTCGAAGGATCACGTGCCCTTCGTGCTGCCCGCGTAGAAGATCACTTTGAAGATCGCCTGGGGTACCGTCGTCAGGGTGTTCGGGTCGCCGTAGGCGAGATAGAACTCCTCGTTACGCAGCCTCAGGTGGTAGGCGACGGAGATATTCGCGCACGTACCCATGCAGTCGCCTCCACCGTTCGGAACCGGCGGGTCACCGACGACGCGGCGCACACCGATCGCGAACGATGAGTCGGCGTCGATCTGGTAGGCGTACGCAATGCCTTCGAACCACTGAACGTTCTCGAGCGCGCGTGGCAGGTATTGCGCGGTGTCGTCGTCGCTGAAGGTGAGGGAACCTTTGTTGCCGACCCGCATCGTCGAGGTTCGAAACCACGTGTCGAGGCGGCCGAGCCCGTAGCTCCCCGTGTAGAACTGGATCTGTGTCGGCGTCGCCGACGAGCCATGCGTCGGGAAATTGTTGAGGTTGTTCTGCATGCCGCTGTGATACGTGATGCTGAAGCCTCCGGCTTGCGAGATGGGCTCGAGCGCCGACCCGAAGCGCCAGTAATCGGATCCCGACGAAACCTGGACGTCGATCGTGCTCTTCGTGAGAACGTCGAGCAGCACGTCGTTGTCGCTCTGGGCTTGTCCGTAGCTCACGCCCTGGTAACGGTCGAAGCCGCCGTCGACGCCGATCGACGAGAGAAAATCCTGTGGCGCAAAGGTCCAGACGCGTGCGCTATAGACTCCGTATCCGGCGATTCCCGAATGCGAGTCGAAACCGTCGACGGGATCGAAGTCATCGCCTACCTTGCGTATCGCGCCGAAGATGGCGAAGTGCTGATCGATCCAGCCGGCGCCGCTGTCAAACCACTCGCCTTGGTCCGGATCGCTGACGAGCGTGCCGGACTCAAGTGCATAGTTCGCGTACGCATAGACATATTTTCCGTTCCACCAGCTCACGCCGCCTTGGTTCGTATCGTCGACGAGGCCCGGCATGTTGGTGCTGACGTGTTGGAATGCCGCGTTCCACTGGTTGTCGTCGGAGATGTAGTTGAGCGCGGTTGCGTCGTCCGTCCTGTCATCGCCGATTGCGTCGAAGGCGGCTAAACCGAAGTTTCCTTGACGGCCTTCGAATGCATACCCTTGCGTGGGCGTTGGGATCGCAGGAGTGTAGAGCGTCGTGCGCTCGCTGCAGATGTTGCAGTTGAAGTCATTAAAATACCCTGCGGCTTGCGTGAAGAATGGGCGTACCTCGCTAAAGACCCGCTGGTACACCGTGGGCGCGATCGACTGCTGATCGATCTCGACGTCCGAGTAATCGGGGTGAAGCGTTCCGTAGAACGAGGCCGTCTGCGTCACCGGCACGGAGAAGTCGGCGCCGATTCGCGACGTCGAGCCGCCGATGCTCCTGCTCGCTGCTTCGGCAAGCCCATAGACGCCTAACCTCGGCTTAGGCAAAGGCGGGCGCGAGACGACACTCAACGTAACGTTGCCGGCACGTGCGGGATCGTCGGGATTCGTTTGCGCCGCGTCGTACGACCATACGTTGAGCTCGCCGGTCGAGCGCACGTATCGGATAAATTGCATGCGCCAGGCTCCGGCGTGTGCGCCGTGGATGACGGCAAGGGGAATAGCCATCGTAACCGTGTAGCGGCCGCTCGTCGCAACTCCACGCGTCTGCCACTGTGGTTCGAAGTCAACGTTCTCGCTGGAGGCCTCGTTGTGCGCGCCGTTCGCGTTCGACTCGAACTGGTATTGAAAGCCGGAGGGACCCCTTGGCCACAGATCGACCCACACTGCGTCGTCGGTCCACGCGATACCACCGTTGACGTTGCTGCCGCCCGAAATCGTGTCGTTACTGTGCTGCGCCGCGACGAGCGGTACGTGCTGCACGGCGTCAAAGCGAACGTAAAGGTACTTGCCGTCGCTGGCGACGTGCACGATCGTCGAGTTTTGGGCCGCCTTCTGATGCCCGACGTCCCAGGAGAGGGATATCGCTGCCGTCGGCCATCCGGCGACCGAGGCCGAAGGGTCGAGCGGCGGCGCCGCGTGGACGACCGGGACTGTCAACGATAGCATACGGGCGACGGGTCCTCCTAAAGATTTAAGAGCAGCCTACCGGAGCCGCCGGGGTTTGTCAACTAAGCTTTTAGTTGACACGCAGGTGCGTGCGTGGTAGGCTACCCTTAAATCGTTAAGGGAGTTTCACGATGCCGCGAAAAGCCTCGCCGACACTGACCGCCGCAGAGCTGCGGATTATGGAGGTGCTGTGGAAGAAAGGAAGTGCCACGGTCGCCGAGGTGACGGCGGCTCTGCCGCCGCCGCCGGTGGCCTATAACACCGTGCTCACGATCCTGCGGATTCTGGAGCGCAAGGGTCACGCGAAGCACGACGAGATAGGGCGAGCCTTCGTCTATCGCCCGGCGATCGCTCGGGACGATGCTGCGCAGTCGGCAGTCGGCGATCTTGTGCGGCGGTTCTTCCGAAACAATCCCGGCGAGCTCGCGCTACGACTGATCGAGCATGAGCGTCCCTCGGCAGAGGAGCTTGCCCGTTTGCGAGCGCTCATCGAACAATACGAGGAGAAGTCATGAACGCAGCGCTGCAGGCTCTCGAAACTCCGGCACGGATGGTCGCCGTGATCGCGATCAACGCGCTCTGGGAAGACGCGCTCATCCTCGTCGCCGTGGCACTCGTGCTTCGGCTCTGGCCTCGCCTCAGCGCGGCAACCCGTTACACGACGTGGTTCGTGGCGCTCATCGCAGCGCTTGCGGCGCCCATCGCGACGACGCTCTCCCTACATGCGACGAGCGTGCGCGCCGTGACGAGGTTCGCAGCCACCCACGACGTTGCACTGTCCCACGGAGGTCCCTCCACTTCGGCCGCTGCGCGACCTGCGCTTGGGATGATAGGGCGGCACGCGGAGTCGGCTGTGACGGGCGGTACGCTCGGCGAGACGAGCGCGGCACCCGACGTCGCGCGACCCGAGATTATCCTGTCGAGCGCCGCCGCCTTCGCGATCGCTCTGCTTTGCGTCCTTGCCTCGCTCGTCGTCCTCGTACGGCTCGTCGCAGGTCTTCTGAGGCTCGAGACACTGAAGCGCAACGCGCTGCCGCTTCCACTCGCGTACCGCGACGCGCTCCGCCAGGATAGCCGCCATGGACGCGACGTGCGCTTCTGCGTGAGCGACGAAACTGACGTGCCGGTCGCGATCGGTCTCTTCGACTCGATGGTGCTCATTCCGCGTCACCTCTTGGAGTCGATGTCACCGAGCGAGCTCGAGCAAGTCTGCTTGCACGAGCGCGGGCATCTCCGTCGCGCCGACGACTGGACGAACCTATTGCAACGCGTCCTCGTTGCACTGCTCTGCTTCAGCCCCGCAGTCTACGCGATCGCACGCGGACTCGACCTGGAACGTGAGGTTGCCTGTGACGATGACGTCGTTGCGGAAACCGGTGCGATTCGCCCGTACGCGCAGTGCCTCACGCGAATGGCGGAGTTGACAGCGTGGCCCCACGACGCGCTTGCAGCGCCGGGTGTATTTGTGACGCGGCGTGGAATCTCAGAGCGCGTCGAACGCCTGCTTCGCGCCGGAAGAAATGCGGCACGCGGACTCGCGCTCGCTCCGACGGCGGCGGCGATCGCCCTGCTCGCCATGCTTACCCTCGGCATGGGCCTCATCGCGCCGACGATCGCCGCCCCGGCAGTGCCCCACGTTGCCATGCCGGGCTCGTGGAGGGAAGCGTTTCACGGCAACGCTCGCACGGACGTCGCGCTCGCGCCGACGCCCACAGGCACACCGCGCGTCATCTCCATTCCGGCCCGTCACGTGCACGTGCCGGCGAAGCACATCGACATACCGCCAAAGCACATCCACGTGCGTGGGTATGACGTGAACGTCCCGCCCGTACACGTGAACGTCCCGGGCGTCCACGTGCACGTTCCCGCCATCGACGTCAACGTCCCCGGCGTGAACGTCGAGGTCCCTCCGGTCAACGTGGACGTCCCCGCGATGCACTTTACCGTGCCGAACTACAGCGGATACGTCCACAGCCCAACCTGCACGGCCGGGTGTGATTTCAGCGGTGTCGACTGGCGAGAGAGAAACCTCAGTGGCCGCAGGTATTCAGGCGCCGACTTCAGTGACGCCGAGCTCTCCGGCGCGGATTTCTCTCGCGACACGCTGAGCGCCGTGGACTTCTCGGCTGCGGATCTTCGCAACGCAGACTTCACGGATGCCAAGCTCGAGTACGTCGATTTCTCGGACGCGCGGCTGGCCGGGGCGCGCTTCGACGGCGCGACGATCGACGTCTGCGACTTCAGCGGCGTCGACATGAGACACGTCGATCTCTCTCGCGCACATCTCGGGTCGCTCTGCCGCGACACGATTCAACCGCGCGGCGACGGGCTCTAGACGAAACAAACGCCTTTTCAAGACGTACCACGGGCATGTCGCATAAGCGAGCGTTCGCACCACTATGCGTCGCTCTGTTTATGCTCTTCGAGCTCTCTCTGCCAATCGCGGCATGGCCGGCGACGCCGGGTACGGCGATCGACGTCCCCGTTCTGCCCGCGCCACCCTCGATGAGAGGAGTGGTCGACACCTCATGGAGGAGGGCGGCCACACTCACGCTGGACGCCGACTTCACCTATCGCCGTCCGGCTTCGGAGCCGACGACCGTATACGTCGGGCAGGAGAACGGTTATCTCGACGTCGCCTTCGTCGCGTCACAGAGCGAAACAATCACCCAGGCACAGGTGACCAACGGCTCGAGCGTCGTGAACGACGACTACGTCGAAGTTGCCTTGAACCCGCAGGGCACGCACGGCTTCGCCTACGCGTTCTATGCGAATCCGCGCGGCACGCGCTATCAAACCTCGACCGAGAACACCGCCTATACGCCGGAGTGGAGCGCCGTCGGCGTGACGACGCCCAAGGGGTACTCGGTGACGATGCGGATCCCGCTGCGCGTCGTCCGTAACGGCGGTTCGAGCACGTGGCGCGCACAGTTCATCCGGTACACGATCGCGACGAACGGGCTGGCGGTGTGGACCTACGCTCCGGATGCATCGAGCATCACCGACGCCTCATTCTACGGCGTTCTCGGCAATGTCGGCGCACAATCACCTGTCAAGGCTCGACCGCAGCCGCGGGCGCAGCCCTATCTTCTCGGCGAGCTGACGCCGAAGGTGGACGGCGGGAATACGTCACGCGTTGGGCTTGACGCATCACTTCCGATCACGCCGACCGCCTCGTTCGTGACGTCACTACATCCCGATTACTCGAACGTCGAAATCGATCAGCAGACGATTGCGCCGACCGCATTCGCGAGGCAGTATCAGGAGGTGCGCCCGTTCTTCACTCAGATGGGCTCGTTCTTCGATAATACGTTCTCCTGCAGCGACTGTCCTGAAGCGCTCTACACGCCGGCGATCCCGGTCTTCTCGCAAGGCTATGCCGTCGAGGGAACGCAGGGTCCCGTGAACTTTGCCGCCTACGACGCGATCGGCGACGCGCGAAGCGATGATGCGCAAGCCGCGACGTACTCGGTCGACAACACGAACGAAATGTGGGAGGTTGCGCTCCAACGCGTCGGCGTCAACCTCCCCGGTATCGAGGACGACACGACGACCGTGAACACGGGATACGCAAATCAGCAGTCGCACTTCGGCGGCTATTTCAACCTCGGCATGGATCGCGGTACGCTCGTCACCGATCCGCAAGAGGCAAACTACTTCGAGGGTGGCCCGCTCTACTACACGGCGACCACA
>JASHTE010000194.1 GCA_030040695.1 Vulcanimicrobiota bacterium
GCTCTCACTCGGGACGCGCTCGGCGACACACGGCGGCAACGTAATCTCGTATCCGAGCCCCGAAACGTCGACGACGACGGTGTCACCCCTGCGCTCGACGAGCGTTCCCTCAATGCGCGAGAACATGACCGTGCCGATGATGGAAAGCGAGCGCGATGGCGAGCGCGTCGGAGACGTCGTGCGGTTGGGGTCGGCTCTCCAAGCCGAGCAATCGCGCGACCATCGCGCCGACCTGCTCCTTGCGCGCACTGCCCGATCCGACGAGCGCCCGTTTCACGTGCGCGTGGCCGATCGTGCGCACGGGAACTCCCGCCTGCGCGCTCGCGAGCGCCAGCACACCGCGTGCGTGCCCCATGAGGATCGCCGTGCCGGGGCTCTTATACGTCGCGTAGAGTTCCTCGATGACGACGACATCGGGCCGCGTCTGCGCAATGATCTCACACATTGCGGCGTGCAGTTGTTGCAAGCGCATCTCGAGCGCCTCCGTCGACGGCGTCACGACGCCGGCTTCGACGAGCTGTACGCCGGAGCCGTTACCGTCGATGACGCCGTACCCGGTGACGCGCAGCGCGGGGTCGATACCGAGGATTCTCACTACTGTGCGTTCACCACGAGGACCACGCTCGAGCCGGGAGCGAGTGACGTGCCGGCGATCGGATCCGTTCCGACGACCCGTCCGCCGGCTCCCTCGGTCGACGTGTATCGCAGCGATTCGACAGAGTAGCCCGCGGCCTGCAGCAGCGCGCGCGCTTGATCGACTCCCAGTCCGTCGGTGTCGGGAACCTCTCCCGGAACCGAGAGCGTCACCGCGATGCGCGATCCGGAGGGAGCTTGCGCCCCGCCCTGCGGCTGCTCGCCGATGATGCTCCCGTTTGCGTCCTGCTGGATCGAAAACTGAATCGAGACGGTGAAGCCGGCCTGCTCGAGCGCTTGGATCGCGTTCGTGTAGCTCGCCCCCACGACGTTCGGTACGACCGTGCCGCCTGCAACCGGCTCCGCAGGCGCATTCGCGAACATGTTCACGGCGACGTGCACGACGCCGCCGCGGGCGACGTTCGTCCCGGGATCGGGATTCTGTGAGGCGATGGTGTTCTCGGGCTCGCCTGGAATCGCGACTTGCTGCGAGGCGTCGAGCGTGATGCCGAGGTGCGCGGCGAGGGCTTGCGCGCGATCGATCGGCATGCCGACGAAATTCGGGATCTGGGCGGGCTGCGGACCCTCCGAGACGATCAAGGTGATCGAGCTTCCCTCGCGCACGCGGGACCCGGGCGCAGGATGCTGATCGACGACGCTGCCCTTCGCTGCGTTATCGTAGCGCTCGAAGACGCGAACGACAAACTTATCCTCGCGGAGGATTCGCTCTGCATCCGGCTCGGAGAAGCCGCGTACGTCGCGCAGCCCCAACGTCGGAAGACCGTTGCTGATGAAGAGTTCGACGACCGAGCTCTTCGCGATCATCGTTCCGGGCGCCGGGTTCTGCCGAATGACGTGAGCGAGCGGTACCGTGTCGCTGTTGCTATGAAAGATACGGGTGCCCAGTCCGGCATTCGAGAGTTGTTGCTCCGCCTGGACGTCGGTCTCTCCGACGTAGTTTCCGACCGTCGTGGTTGAACCGCCGAAATCCGGCAGCGGGCGCCCGAGGAGCCAATAGCCGACGACGACCGCCGCGATGAGCGCGATGACCAAGATCGCGGCATTCGCACCCGCGTGGCGTCGCCGCTCCTCTTCACGCCAGCGGCGATCCGGCATCTTCGAGCGGCGCGGCGGCAACTCGAGCGGCGAGACGCGCGCAGGCGCATCATCCTCGATGCGATAAGCCGCGACGCTCGGGCGCTCTCGCGACTCGCGCAGCGCCGAGGCAACCTCACTCGCCGAGCTGAACCGATGCTCCGGCGACTTCTGGAGAAGCCGGTTCACGATAGCGGCAAGCGCGGGGCTCACACCGTACTTCTGCGTGTCGATGGTCGGGACCGGATCGCCGATCTGTTTGAGGGCCACCGTTACCGGCGAATCTCCGGTATACGGAAGCTCTCCCGTCAACATTTGGTAGAGCACGACGCCCACACTGTAGAGATCCGAGGCCTCGCGCAGCTCGTGTCCCTGAGCCTGCTCCGGAGAAATGTAGTAGATGCTTCCCATGACGAGACCCGGAGTCGTCAACGCCATGGTGTGCTGCGTAACGGCCCGAGCGATCCCGAAGTCGGAGAGTTTCACGACGTCGTCCTTCGTCACGAGCACGTTCGCCGGCTTGATATCGCGATGGAGTAGGCCCTGACGGTGCGCGTACGCGAGGCCCGTACAGATTTGCACGGTGTAGTCGATCGCAACCGGCTCCGGCAGCTTTCCGTCAGCCGCGAGAATTTCAGCGAGCGAGGGGCCGTCGACGAGCTCCATGACGATGTAGTAGAGATCTCCCTCGCGCCCGACGTCGTACGTATTGACGATGTTCGGATGCGAAAGCTTCGCGGCCGACTCCGCTTCTTGATAGAAACGGCGAACGAACTCCTCATCGGCTGCGTACTGCTCGCGCAGCACCTTGATCGCCACGCGCCGGCGCAATAACGTATCGATGCCGAGGTAGACACGTGCCATACCGCCCTCGCCCAACGGATGGTCGAGGCGGTAGCGGTTATTGACGGTCTGCTGCTCGATCATGTGCCCGGGGAACCTAGCGTGTTTTCCAGAGCGATCGCGAGGACGTCACGTGCAACCGGCGCCGCGACCGCCGCGCCGTATCCCGCGTTCTCCACGACGATCGCAACGACGGCACGCGGGTTCTCGGCGGGGGCAAAGCACACGAACCATGAGTGTGGCTGCCCGTGTGGGTTTGTCGCCGTTCCGGTCTTGCCGGCAACGGTGACGCCCGGCAGGCTCGCGACGGTGCCGGTACCACGCTCGACCACGGCAATCATCATGTTCTTCACCTCATCGGCCGTATCCGCCGAGATCGGCGAAGCAAGCGTACCGGCGGGGAAGGCAGACAGGACGACGTTCCCGCGCCGAATCTGTCGCACGATGTAAGGACGCGGCTCGTCGCCGCCGTTCGCAATCGTCGCTGCAATGAGCGCCATCTGCAACGGCGTGACCGCAAGCTCACCCTGGCCGAAGCCCATCTGCGCGAGCTCGCCCGCGGTAACATCGTCCTTCGGCGGTACCTCACTGCTCGATGCAGGAATCTGGAAATCGAGCGGCGCTCCGATGCCGAAGCGCTGCAGGTACTCATAGAACGTGTCCAGACCCGTCTTCAACGCAATTTGACCGAAGTCGACGTTGCTCGAGAGCGCGAACGCCGTCGTCACGTCCTGATCGCCGGTCGCCTCGCCTTCGTTGTCGTGGAGCACCGCGTTACCGATAACGAGATAGCCCGGATCCTCGAAGCGTGAATCCGGTGTGACGGCACCGCTGTCGAGCGCCGCGGAGGCCGTGAACATCTTGAACGTCGATCCGGGTGGATAGAGGCCCTGCGTTGCGCGGCTCAAGAGCGGGCTCATCGGATCGATCGAGAGCGCCGAAAACTCGTCGTCGATCGCAGACGGATCGAACGACGGCACGGATGCGATCGCGAGCACGGCACCGGTGTGCGGGTCGAGCACGATACCGGCGGCGCGCTCATAGCGGGAGAGGCGACGATAGAGCTCGCCCTCGATCGCCGGAACGATCGTCGTAACCACGTCGTCGCCGTGCAGCATCGCTGCGTGCCCCTCGATCGCGGCGCGAATCTCCTCGAGTTGGCCGAGCGGATCACCTGAAATGTCCGGCGGCGAGAGTGCTTGATCGTAAGCGTCTTCGATGCCGCTTGCTCCGTACCGCGACGAGACGTAGCCGACCGAGTGTGCGAGCTCCGCTCCAAATGGATAGACTCGACGATCGCCGTCGGAATACGCCAGCAGCGTTCCATCGGTCGCGAGCACGCGGCCGCGGCCTGCTTGGAGCGCGACGTGGCGAGGGTTCGATGAGTGGGACGAGATCGCGGGCCCTTCGGTGATCTCAACGTACCAGAGACGCCCAGCGAGGGCGAGGAAGCAGAGCAAGACGAGAGACGCGAACCGCCGGATCGTTGTATTGATCACGAGCGCGTACTCTGTTCCCGTAAGACGCGTATGCCGTTACCGGCGACGCGCACCGCGAGGTGCGGACTCGGGCGCTCTTCGTCGAGGAGGAGATTGACGAGCCGTCGCGCCGTCACTTCATTGGATGCATCAAGCGCGAGAGCGACCTCGACGTCGAGCTCCGCGAGCAACTGCGGCGCAACGTACGCGCACGACGCCAGCGTCTCGAAGTGGTGCTCCTCGTATGGTTCCTGGCGCCACGGCCCCCGCTTTCCAAAGACCTGCGCATGATAGTCCCACGCACAGAGCTGCCGCTCTTTCCAGACGAACTCGTCTCGCACGCACAGGCGCCTGCATACCGTGCATTGCACCACCGGCGCAGGGGCGTGCGTAAAAGCCTCCGCGACCTCCTCGGGCAGATCGTCGAGATTCAACACGGCCTCCTCGTCGAGCTCCTGCGGAGCCGGCGCCGACCACTCGACGCGCGCGAGCAGCTCGATGTCCCGAACCGGAGCAATAAAGGCGCGCTCGTCCTCCGGTGCAAACGTGCGATCGGCCCAGTCGACGACGCCGGAGAGCGCAATGCGCACCGATTCCCACTGCTCGCCGATCACCGCGCCAGCCGGCGTCCAGGCAATCGGCACCAGGTGTGCCGTGATCGCGCCGCCCTCTGCGCGAAAGCTGCTCACGAATGCGAGTGTGCTGCTGTTTCCGCCGAGGACAAAGGCTCCCGGTACTCTTGCAGGCTTCGGGGTGGTCCCGCGGTGC
>JASHTE010000195.1 GCA_030040695.1 Vulcanimicrobiota bacterium
CTGCAGATCATGCGTCGTGGATCGTTCACTTCGATAACGCCGGGTTGCGTGTAGAACACGAGCGCGTTCGATCCCGAAACGCCTTGGATCGCGACGACATCTCCCGCCCGGCGCTCGCGATCGATCACCGCCGCGAGCTGGGGGATCGGCTTGAACGCCTCCGCGTGCGGCAGGACCGCAACTGCAAGGACGTCCACGGCAGCAAGCATCGCTGCTGCGAGCGCATACGGAGCGAAGGAGAGCGTCGTCTTGCGCGCGACGAGCAGCGCCGTGATGAGAGAACCGACGAAAATTGCAATCGCCGCAGCGAGGAGCGGCGGAACCGCGACGGCGACGGCTGCCGTGAGCCGATTGTTCAGCGAGAAAATACGAATCGCGATCGCGAGCATCGCGATGGTCACCGGGACCACGGCCGCCGCGACAATCGCCGAACGGCTCGCCCCTTTACG
The DNA here is from genome assembly GCA_030040695.1 of Vulcanimicrobiota bacterium. Classification (GTDB taxonomy): domain Bacteria; phylum Vulcanimicrobiota; class Vulcanimicrobiia; order Vulcanimicrobiales; family Vulcanimicrobiaceae; genus Tyrphobacter. The sequence goes on from JASHTE010000195.1 coordinate 450, forward strand.
CACGATCGCCTCGAAGTACAGGCCAGTGACGAGCGCGAGGCCGGGGAGCGAGAGAGCGACGTAATTCGGCAGCTTCGTCTGTGCAAAGCTAAAGAAGAGCAGCGGCGCGATCGTCCACACGAAGCCAAGCCGCCAGAGGGGCTCGCTGCGCACGCGCTCGATTCCATATGCGAGTGCCGGCGGCACGAAGGCGATCCACGGGAAGAAGCCGAGAATCAACACGGGAACGTAGTACCAGACCGGACCAGATTGATTCTCGATCACACCGGTGTATCGCCCGAACGTATAATGCCCGATGAGCTCGACGATGCTGCTGATGCCCGCACGCGATCCGAGCGCAACGAGCCATGGCACGATGATTGCCACGAACACCGCTATCGAGACGATCCACGTGCGCGGCCTCGGAGCGCGCACGCTGCCTCGGCTCCAATACGCGTAGGGAACGATGACGAGCAGCGCGACCGCGGGGGCGACGGGGCCTTTCGCCAGAAACCCAAACGCGGCTGCAATCGCACCGTAGACATAGTAACGGTCTCGACCGCTCTCGAGCGCACGAAACCATGCGAAGATCGCCAACATGACGGTGAGGTTGAGCAGCGCGTCCATGATCGCAAGCCGTCCGATGACTGCCTGCATGAGGGACGTCGAGAGCGTGATCGAGGCAAAAACTCCCGCCCGCTCGCTCACGCGCGACGCGAGCGCGTACGCGATCGCGGCGCCCATGGCGACCGTCGCGAGTGCCGATGGAAGTCGTAAGACAAACGTCGTAAGGCCGAGCGCGTGCGCGAGGATCGCAGCGATCCAAAAATAGAGCGGCGGTTGAACGAACCACGGATGCCCGTTCAAGTGCATGATGATCCAGCCGCTACCGAGGACGATCTCGCGTGCAACCTCGCCGTAGATGGTCTCGCTGTTGTCCCAGAGCGTTCCGGAGCCGAGACCCGGAAGCGTCGCGAGCGCACCGACGACCGCGCCGACGACCGCCGCGCGCACGGGCTTCTCCATAGGTGCGAACGGTGTTTGCCGGGCCTGTGGTGAAGCCTCCCGGGCCGTGTCCCGGACTCTCCTTCCCATCGCGTTGCGCGCGGGCGAGCGCCATGCGCTCATCGTCGGCGGCGGCAGCGTGGCGCTTCGCAAAGCACGCGCTCTTCTCGCCGGCGGTTTTGAAGTGCTCGTCGTCGCTCCCGAGATCGACGCGGCGCTACGCGCCCTCGCGCAGAGCGACCCCGTAACGCTGCGAGAACGTCCCTACGCGCCTTCGGACGTGGAAGGAGCAGCGCTCGCGATCGCGGCGACCGGAGACGACGGCGTCGACGAGCGCGTCGTCTCCGACGCGCGAGCCGCTGCTGTTCCCGTTTGCGACGCCACGGCGCCCGAGCGCGGCGACTTCACGATGCTCGCGACGCTACGCCTCGGCGACATGACGCTCGCGCTCGAATCCGGCGGCACCTCGCCCTCTTTCTCGCGACGAGTGCTCGACGAGATCGCGGTGCGATTCGGCGAGCCGTACGCGCGCGCAGCACGAACGCTTGCACGCATTAGGAAAGAGATTCGGACGACACTTTCGCGAGAGGAGCGCATCGCGCTCATGCGGCGACTCTCCGCTCTTCCGATCGACGAGCTCGCCGCCTCTGCTGAACGGCGCCGCCTGCTCTGTGCGACACGGGCAAGTGCACTCGCGACGACACAAGCTCGAACGATTGCCGCGCTCGTCGCGCAGCGGGGGATTTCGACGGAGCTGCTCGACGTAACGACTGCCGGCGACCGCGACCAGCGCCGCGCCTTGCACGAGCTCGGGGAGGTGAACGTCTTCGTGAAGGAGCTGGAGCTTGCACTGCGAGAGCGGCGAGCCGACTATGCCGTGCACTCGTGCAAGGATCTCCCGAGCGAGCTCGCGGAGGGAATGCGTATCGCAGCGATCTCGGCTCGCGTCGACGCGCGCGACGCGTTCTGCAGCGAGCGTTACGAGAGCTTTGCCTCGTTGCCGGCGGGAGCGAAGGTCGGCACGTCGAGTCCGCGCCGCCGCGTTCAACTGCAGATGTTGCGCTCCGACGTGCGATACGAGAACCTCCGCGGCAA
>JASHTE010000196.1 GCA_030040695.1 Vulcanimicrobiota bacterium
GATCCGTCCGGGGCACTTCCGCGGGGTCGCGACAGTCGTCGTGAAACTTCTCCATGTGATCGGACCAGATGCGCTCTACCTCGGGCAGAAAGACGCGCAGCAGAGCGCCGTGCTCAAGCGTGCCGTGCGCGACTTGAGCCTTCCGGTCGAGATTCGCGTCGTAGAGACCGTTCGCGAGAAGGACGGCCTCGCGCTCTCGAGCCGCAATGCCTATCTCGACCCCATCGAGCGCGCAGCGGCCCCGACGCTCTACCACTCGCTGCTTGCGCTGCGGGCTGCGCTCGAACGCGGTGCGTCGAAGAGCGCTGCAATCGGCGAGGCTCGCTCGGTCCTGGCGTCCATGGCGAGGCCGGATTACTACGACGTCGTCGACGCGGAGACGTTCGAGCCGCTCGAGCAGCTTCGCCCACCCGCATTCATCATCGGCGCAACGCGCTTTGGGAAGACGCGCCTCATCGACAATCTCTGGGTACGCGCGTGAAGGGGGCGCGCATTCTTCTCGGCGTCGGTGGAGGGATCGCGGCGTATAAAGCTGCGGCGCTGACCTCGACGCTCGTGCAGCGCGGCGCCCTCCTCGACGTCATTCTCACCGCGGAGGCCGAGCGCTTCGTCTCACCGCTCACCTTCTCATCGCTCACCGCGCGGCCGGCGTACACATCGCTCTGGGACGTACCGGAGCGCATCCCGCACATCAGGCTCGTCCGCGAAGCGCAAGTCGGGCTCGTCGTGCCTGCGACTGCGAATCTTCTTGCGAAGCTCGCGCTCGGCCTCGCCGATGACTTGCTCACGACGGCGCTGCTCGCTGCGCGCATTCCCCTCATTCTTGCACCCGCGATGAACGAGGCGATGTACGAGAACGCCGCGACACAGGAGCATCTCGCGACATTACGCACGCGCGGCTACACGATCGTCGACCCGGAGCGCGGTTACCTTGCGGAGGGCGAGAGCGGTATCGGACGTTTGGCAGACGAGGAGCGACTGGTCGAGGCGCTCGAACGAGCGCTGACACCGCAGACGCTCGCTGGAACGCGTGTCACCGTCACCGCGGGTCCAACGCGCGAAGCCTTCGATCCGGTGCGCTTCGTGAGCAACGCCTCGACCGGCGCGACCGGCGTCGCACTCGCGCGCGAGGCAGCAAGGCGCGGCGCAGCCGTGACGCTCATTCTGGGCCCGACGCTGCTTGCGCCGCCTTCAGGTGTGACGACCGTGCGCGTAGCGACCGCGCAGGAGATGCACGATGCGGCTCTCGCGAGTGCTGCGGGCGCCGATATCGTGATCGCGAGCGCGGCCGTCGTCGACTGGCGTCCGGTGAACGATTCGCCGCAGAAACAAAAAAAAGGCGAGCAGAGCATCGATGTTCGCTTGGAGGCAACTCCGGACGTCGTGGCCGAGATCGCAGCGCGCAAGGAAAAGGGTTTTCTCGTCGGCTTCGCGGCGGAGACACAGGACCACGAGCGGAACGCACGCGAGAAGATGCACCGCAAGCATCTGGACGCAATCGCCGTGAACGACGTGCGCGATGGACACGGATTCGGTACCGGTGAGAACGCGCTCGTCCTTCTCTGGGGCAAGAACGGGCGCAAGGATCTCGGCACGGCGTCGAAGGAAACACTCGCGGCGCGTCTGCTCGACGCGATCGAGGAACTGCGATGCTCTTAGCGATCGACGTCGGCAATACCGAGATGAAAGTCGGCTGCTTCACGGGCGAGCGTCTGGGCAGCACGTGGCGGCTCACCACCGACCCTCGCCGCACGCCGGACGAGTGCGGCATGCTCTTGACGCAGGTGCTGCGCGACGGCAACATCAGCCTCGACGGGATCGACGCCGTCGTCATTGCGAGCGTCGTGCCGAAGCTCGATGCCGCGCTTGCGACAGCCGGCGAGCGCAGCTTCGGTGTCGCGCCGGTCTTCCTCGAGCCACATCGTCAAACGCTGATACCCGTGCGCACCGAGCGCCCGCAGGAAGTCGGCGCGGATTTGGTGGCGATGGCAATCGGCGGCCGGGCAAAGTACGGCACGCCGCTCATCATCGTGAGCTACGGAACCGCGACGGTCTTTATGGCGATCTCGCCGGCGGGCGAGTACAGCGGTGTTGCGATCGCGCCCGGCATTCAAATCTCGATCGACGCACTCGTCGGTCGCGCCGCGAAGATTCCGCAAGTCGCGCTCGAGGCGCCGCGCACGGCTCTCGGCAAGAACACCGCCGAGGCGTTGCAGGCCGGCTTCGTCTACGGCTTCGTCGGACAGAGCGAGGCGCTCATCAAGAGGATGCGCGAGGAGATGGGTGTCGACGCGCGAGTTGTAGCGACCGGCGGCCTCGCGGATATCGTCGCCCCGAACTGCCGGCTCATCGAGCGGGTCGATCCTCACCTCAGCTTGGAGGGTCTACGTCTCTTTCACGCCTCGCTGTAAGGAGAAAAAGACAGAAGACTCGCACAGGGCCGCATTTCCGGCACAGAGAAGCGGCCCAGAGCTACTGCACTACTTCGGAGGAGGAACCGTCAATGAAGCGTTCAGGCGTCTCTCTCGCTTTGGTTATGCTCGCTCTCTCGCTGCTCGGGCTTGCAGCCTGTACGTCGAGCGGCATCGCCTATAATCCACCCGGAGGCACGACGCATGCCGCCTCGCTCATCGCCGTATTCGAGGGCGACTTAGGAACCGTCGAGACCTTCTCCGCGACTGCGACCGGCAACGTGGCTCCCACGACGAAACTCAACGGCGCCACGACGACGCTCGTCAACAACCTCAACGGAGCATTTGATTCGCACGGAAACCTGTGGGTCTCCGATTATGACGCTGAGGATATCGTAGAGTTCCCAACCTCGGCGAGCGGCGACATCGCGCCGGCCGTGCAGATCGCCGGAAGCAATACGACGCTTGAGGCGCCTTGGGGGGTCTACGTCGCGAGCTCGGGCGAGATTTATGTCGCCGACAATGATGCTAATGCGATCGACATCTTCAGCTCGGGAAGCAGCGGGAACGTCGCACCCAGCGTCCGCATCGTCGGTGCGAACACCGATCTCGACGGTCCGTCGGGACTCACCGTCGACAAGCACGGCAATATCTGGGTGTCGAACCAGTACGGCGAAACCGTGGAAGAGTTTGCCTCGGGCGCGAGCGGGAACGTCGCTCCGACCGTTACCATTAGCGGAGCCTCGACGACGCTGGACGACCCGGGCGGTATCGCCCTCGACCAGCACGATAACGTCTGGGTGGCAAACGCCGAAGGGCAAGACCTCGTGGAGTTTGCGAGCGGTGCGAGCGGCAACATTGCCCCGACGAATACTATCTCGGGCTCGAATACGAACATCGACACGCCGTATGGCGTCGCGATCGATGCTCAGGGCTACATCTACGAGGCTGGCTCGGACTCGGACACGATCAACGTCTTCGCCGCCAACGCCACGGGCAACGCGACGCCGCTGCGCACGATCAGCGGTTCGTCGACGGGCTTGGAGAATCTCTGGGGCATCGCGGTCAACTAGTTCTTTTTTCGCTACGTCTTTTGAGAGAGGAGTCGTCAATGAAGCTCTCGCGCGCATCGCTCTTCGCAGTCGCTCTCGCGCTGTTCGGCCTTGCGGCCTGCACGTCGAGCG
>JASHTE010000197.1 GCA_030040695.1 Vulcanimicrobiota bacterium
CGTACCAGCGTCCGCGCATCTTTGTAATTTGAAAGCTCGAGCCGAGAAACGATTTTGCCGCTGGTGCGCCGAGCGCGAGAATGACTGCGGGGCGAACCACCTCGATCTGCTGATCGAGAAAGGGGCGGCAGTTGGCGATTTCCTGCGGATCGGGAGCACGGTTGCGCAAGCCGCCCGGCGTCTCCATCGTCGGCCGACACTTTACGATGTTGCAGATGTAGACGTCCTCGCGTGCCAGTCCGATCGCGGCGAGCATCTTATTCAGCAACTCCCCGGCGCGTCCGACGAACGGACGGCCGAGCATATCTTCGGTCTCACCCGGACCTTCACCGATCACCATGAGCGGCGCACATGGATCGCCTTCGCCGTAAACGTTATTGCGCCGCTGCGAGCCGATCGTACACTTCCGGCACGCTCCCGCGGCCGCGGCAGCCTCTTGGAGGATGCGCGTTCGCTGCGCACGCTCTTCGAGGCTCATCCGACGCGCTCGACCTCAACGGCGCGGCCGAACGCGGTTACCTTGCACGAGCCTTCTTCCTCGGCGATGTGAAACTGCACGCCAACCACCGCATTTGCACCGACCTCGCCGGCCCTGCGGCTGAGCGCTTCGAGCGCCTCCGCGCGCAGCTCGTCGGCTTCGGAGAGCGACTCAATCGGCGCGAGACCGATGAGCATGCCGAGGCTGCGAAACGTCGAGCGCAGGAGGTTGCGCGGGCGCGAGGCGCTCCCGGAGACGTAGCCGTGATCGCGCAGGCTCCGGTAACCAGGCAGCTCCTCGAAGGTCACAACGTTATCGATCACGCACGCTTTCCCGAAGTCATGCCGCAGAGTTCACCGCCGGTGCTCATCATCCGCCTCGACGGCATCGGTGACGCGCTCGCGCTGACGCCGCTCCTCGCCGCGCTGCACTCCCGAGCGATCGCGGTCGATCTCGTGCTCCGTCCGGAAAACGCGGCGCTCTTCACGCCCGCGGCTGCGCGCGGCGTGGAGGTTGCGCCCTTCGCTTTGCGTTCAAACACGGCGGAGAATCTCGCGCACATTCGCGCATTCGCGGAGCGGTTCGCGCCGCGCGAGTACGGCGCCGTTCTCGTCGCAACCGAGGATCCCGGCGGGTACCGGCTCGCGCATGCGGTCGGCGCTCCGGTACGCGTCGGCTTCACGAACGGTTGGGGCAAGCCGTTCAAAACGCTCTGGGCGCGCTCGCTGCTGACGAAGACGCTCTATCGCTCCGCTGGACTCGACGCACGCGGACACCACGAGAGCGAAGTGCTCTTCGAGCTCGGACGGAGTATGCTCGGCGACGCAACGCCGACCAACGATCCCAGCCAACTGCGCCCCATGCTCTTAGAAGACGCTCCCGTTCGCGGCGAGGGCGTTGCCGTGCAGGTAACCCAGCGGTGGCAGCGATTCGGTGTTTCGCCCGCGATACTCGCGCAGTTCTTACACGAACTCGCCAAGGACGTCAACGTGCGCGCGATTTCAGCCGCTGCGGAAGGCGACTTTGCCGATGTGGTTGAGAGCGTGAGCAACGTCTCGGTCGAGCGCTACACTTCGCTACAACCGTGGAAAGCGGCGATCGGGCAAGCGCATGCGCTCGTCGCGCCCGACTCGGGCGCGATTCACGTCGCCGGGATGCTCGGCACACCGACCGTCGCCCTCTTTCCCCCCCGGCGCGCGCTCGATCGCCAGATCGCGCGCTGGCATCCGTGGGCGGCGCCGTACCGTATCGTTAGGATCGAGAGCGACTGGCAAGCGCAAGCGCGCGCTGCGCTAGATATGCTCGGATAAACGGATCGATCTCGCCGTCGAGCACGGCCTGCGCGTTGCCGGTTTCGACGCCCGTGCGATGGTCTTTCACGAGCTGGTACGGCTGCAACACATAGGAACGAATCTGCGATCCCCACTCGATCGCCTGGCGCTCGCCGCGTAGATCTGCAAGGCGCTTGTCGCGCTCCTCCGTCGCGCGCTGCACGAGGCGCGCGCGCAGAATGCTCATCGCAACATCGCGGTTCTGCGCCTGAGAACGCTCCTGCTGAGACGCGACTACGATGCCCGTGGGGAGGTGCACGATGCGAACGGCAGATTCGGTTTTGTTGACGTACTGCCCGCCCGCGCCGCCTGATTTGAACGTTTCTATCCGCACCTCGTCCGGCTTGATCTCGACGCCACCCTCACTCGCCTCGATCTCCGGAACGACGTCGACGGCGGCGAACGATGTATGGCGCCGATGCGCCGCGTCGAACGGAGAGATACGCACGAGGCGGTGCACGCCGCGCTCGCTCTCGAGCATCCCGTACGCATTGCGGCCGCGGACAAAGAATGTGATCGACTTCAATCCCGCCTCTTCCGCGGGCGACTCGTCAACGACGCGCGTCTCGAAGCCCTTGCTCTCGGCCCAGCGAAGATAGAGCCGAGCGAGCATCTGCGTCCAATCGGCGGCATCGACGCCGCCCGCACCCGCGTTGATGCTCACGATTGCGCCGTGCGCGTCGAACTCACCGCCGAAGCTCGCCGCGATGTCGCGCTCTTCGAGGAGCGAGCGCGCCTCCACAATCGCTCGCTCGGCCTCGCTCTCGGCACCGGCGTCTCCCGGAAAGAGCTCAAGCATCTCGCGCGCGTCGTGCAAGAGCGTCGCGATGCGATCGGTCGCGCCGATCTCGGCGCGCAGCTCGGCGGCTTCCTTCATGACGCGCTGCGCCGCCTCGGCGTCGTCCCAGAAACCGGGCGCACCTGCGCGAGCGTCAAGCTCGTCTAGGCGGCGCCGCTTTCCGGCGTCGTCAAAGACGCTCCTTTATCGTAGAGAGCTGCTCCTCAAGGCGCCCTATCGCCGTGCGCTGCGAATCGCTCATTTCGGGCGAATGCGTTGCTCGGCGCGTGGGCGGGCTCCTGCGAAGAATTTTTCTCCGCCCCTTTCCACGTCGTTCATCCGTCGTGATGGAGCGATGACGATGGAGGTAGACCATGTACATTCAACCCTATGAACCGCAGCAGAGCTCGTTCGCCGCTCCGCTCGGACGGCGCGGCCTCGGCGAGACGTCGTGCCCATCCGACTCGTCCACTTCGGATGCATCGCTCGGCGACGACAGCGTCTCACAGAGCGCACCATGGAGCCAAATGCTCTCCGGTGTCGGCGACGCGGCGGGCGCCCTCGAAGACGGACCACTCGGCATGTTTGGACTCGGCGGCATGCTCACCAGCCTCACGAGCATGATGCAGCAACTCACTCAGATGATGCAGGCGCTCTTGGCACGCGCGAACGGCAGCGGGGACGAACCCGGCACGCAACCGAATCCCGCGCAGACGGCAGGCCACCACCGCTCGCACAGGGTGACGGGTGAGGGTATGGGCGGCGGCGGTTGCGGCTGCACGCAGCAGGCCCAAGGCGCGCAGTCTCCAATCGACGGAAACTAGAGACACGACAATGCTTCTGGCGGTATTACTCACGATCGGCGGTGCGTTCGTTCACCCGGAGACCCTCGACGCTGCGGCGCTTTCGAAGCTTCCGCACGTGACCATCAGCGCCGCCGATCCTGGCGGCGCGGCGGCGGTGTATAGCGGCGTGCCACTCGCTGTGCTCCTCCACAGCGCCGGAGCGCCGACGGGTGACGCCGTCAGGGGATCGCCGGCGCGTACGTACGTTGCCGTAGAGGGCTCCGACGGCTACGTCGCGCTGTATTCGCTCGCTGAGCTAGACACAACGGCAACGCAATGCGCGCCGATCCTGGCGGACGCGCGAAACGGCGCAACAATTCCGGCATCGCTGGGGCCGTTTCACGTGGTCGCGCCTTGCGATCGCACTCACGCACGTTGGGTACGCAATGTCGTTTCGCTGACGGTCATCACCATGCCCGGGCGCTAGCCAGCGTCGCGATACTCGCGCTGGCCCGTTTGCGGGTTGTACCGAACCTCCATGAGCTTTCCCGTGGTCGGGTCAGTGAAGCGCTCCCCTGTCGCCTCCCACGGGCCACCGCTCTTCTTCGCACTGTAACGGCGCGCTTCAGCGAATATGACGAAGAGCAGAAAAGCGCCGCCGAAGAGGAGCTGCGCCGCCGCCGGCCATCCGAAACTTCCTAAGAGGTGGAGCGTTACGAGACCGCCGGCGAGGAGCAGCACGCCGAGAGCGATGAGGAAGGCGCGGAGCATCACGAAGTCGCTTCGGCGATGACGGCGGTCCCATAGGCGACGATCTCGCTCATGGTCTGCCCGAGCTCGGAAGAATCGAAGCGCATCATCGTCACCGCATTGGCTCCCATCGCCTGCGCGTTGGCCACCATGCGATCGACGGCATGACGCCGGGCGTCCTCGAGCATCTGCGTGTATTCGGTGATCTCGCCACCGACGATCGAACGAAGCCCCGCCATCACGTTTCCGGCTAAGCCGCGACTACGCACGACGAGGCCGAAGACTTGCCCGAGCGATTTGGTGACACGATAGCCCACGATGTTCTCGGTTGTCGTAATGATCATGCCGTAGAGTACGCCGCGGGCCGCGCAAGCTCATCGTCCCAACGGGAGGCCGTGTCACCGCCGCAGAGAACGCCACAGGGGCGTGGCGATTGTGCGCGACGCCGTCGAGACCGGAGGAACGCCATGCGCAGTAAGACTGCAATCGCTCTCGCTCTTGTCGCCCTCGCAGCGACGACGATCTCAGTGCGCGCTGCCGCGGGGATCTTCGGCAGCTGGGTTGAGTGCAACACGCACGTCAACGGCCTCTGTCTTGACGGCACGTGGTGGCGGAGTCTGCCTGCGTCGTCGAAACAAGCCGTAGCCGAGGGCATGATCTCGAGCTACATCGCCGGCTATCGGCTCGCCCAGTTCAACGACGTCAGCGTCTGGATCGACAGCTACGGCAGCGGGAGCGAGACGAGCGCCGATAAGGCCTTCCTCGCGCGCTTTCGATCCGAGCAGAACGGCATCCCGGTCTTCAACGAGAGCCCAAGCGCATACGCCGCTGCGATCGATCGGTTCTACGAGCGATATCCGTCGAAACGAACACTGGAAGTTGCCGGCGTCCTGCGCTGCCTCGCCGCGCATGCGGAGTTCTCCTGTGACGTCGTCGGACGCTCGACACTCTTACCGTGGCCCACGGGCCCATGAGGCGCCCTCGTTAGGCTGCAGCGACAGCCTTAGTCGTCATCCGGAGCGCGATTGTCGACGGGAAGATTCTCGAAGTATGCCGCATCGTGGGCTGCTTGGATCGGCGTGAACGGTTGCGGCGATTGGGAGAAATCGAAGCAATCGGACAGGTCGTCGGCAAGCGCATCGGTGGTGTTGAGGGTCGGCAACCCAAGAGACTCCTCGGCGAAACGCAAGAT
>JASHTE010000198.1 GCA_030040695.1 Vulcanimicrobiota bacterium
TCTCTCGCACGAGGGCACCGACGACGCGTATGTCGATGCCGATATCGTCCAGGTGACGAGCAAGATCGACGAGCGGATCAACGGCATTCTGGTCAACACGAACCAGTATGTCCATCGCGGGCAACTGCTCATCGTGCTCGACGATCGCGACGAGATCGTCAAGCTCGAGCAAGCGCGTGCGCAGTTCGATCTCGCGCTTGCGAACCAGCGAACGAGCGTCGAGCAACAGCAGGGCGGCGTTGCAACCGCGGGTGGGCAAGTCGGACAGGCGCAGGCGCAGCTCGGCGTCGCGCTCGCGAACATCCCAGGAGCGGAACAGAGCTACGATAAGGCTCAAAACGATTTGCGGCGGACCGAGTCGCTCGTCGCCACGGGCGACCTTCCGGCGGCGGAGCTCGATGACGCACGCGCAGAGGAGGCGGCTGCGGACTCGCAGCTAAACGCAGCGGAACGGCAAGTTGCGGCCGCGCAAGGCGCGCTGAGCGCGGCACACGGCGGTGTGACGACGGCGAGTGGAAAGCTCGCGCAAGCCGCCGACCCAAGTCAGGTGGAGGCGGCGGGCGCCCAGTTCGATCTCAGCCGGCGCAACCTGCGATACACGCACATCTACGCGCCGATCGATGCCTACGTTGGAGAGAAGCGTGTCGAGATCGGACAGGTGATCTCGGCGGGGATGGAGCTCATGACGCTCATCCCGGCGCACGGCATCTACATTACGGCAAACTACAAAGAGACGCAGATGGGGCACATGAAAGTGGGCCAGTCGGTCGACATTCGCGTGGACGCCTATCACGGCGTCACGTTCCACGGGCATGTCGTGTCGATCAACCCTGCCTCGCAGAATACGTATGCACTCGTCCCCTCCCAGAACGCGACGGGTAACTTCGTAAAAGTCACCCAACGAATTCCGGTGCGCATCTCGATCGACGATCCTCGCGCCGATATGCCGTTGCGCCCCGGAATGAGCGTCGAAACCTACGTGAAGGTGCAATAGGAGCGTGCGGTTTCGAGCTGCCGTAGCGGCGCTGTTTCTTGCGCTGCTCCCGTTCGGCGTGTTCGCCGAACAGAGCGGCGCACTTCCGAGCCGAGCGCAAATTCCCTCGCCGCCGCCGTCGCCCGCGGTGCCGGTGGCGCCCTCGATTGCACCTGGATATAGAGCGCCGAGCGTGCGCCAAGCAAGGCCTCGGATCATCGGCGTTACGTCACAGGCATTCGTCGGCATCGCACTCCCCGACGCGATCGGCATGGCACTCATGAAGAACCCGAGTCTCGCCGTTGCCGCCGGTAACAGCAGCATCGCCTACTACGGAATCGAGGCCGCGAAGGGTTCGTTCGACGTAAAGCTGCAAGTGGAGCCCGAAGTCGATCACTCACTCACCGCGCCGCAGAATCCGTTCTTTGCCGGCCCGGGCTATGGACCGATTTCACAGGACGACCAAAGCCTCACCGGCGGTGTCTCCGGGATTCTTCCGAACGGCCAGTCGTACAGCGTCAACCTCTCGCAGACCCGCACGTCGAGCAACGAGATCATCAACCTCATCAACCCGTACTACCTGACTGCCCTCTCGTTCGTGCTCACGCAGCCGCTGTTGCGTAACGCGGGGATGAACGCGCCGAAGCGGCAGCTCGAGCTCTCCGTCATCAATAACGAGTTGACGGAGGCGCAGACGCTCGCGAGCGTTTCGACGACGATCGCGCAGGTCGAGGACGATTATTGGGATCTCGCAGCAGCGTGGCGGAACGTCGCAATCGACGAAGAAGCCCTGCGCGAGGCGACGGCGCAGCAGCGCAGCAATATCCGCCTTGCTCGCCACGGCGCCGGCGCGCCGGTGGATGCCGTGGAATCGGGGGCGCAGGTTGCCGCATTTCAGAGCGACGTCTATTCGGCGCTCGAGAACGTCGGGATGGTACAGAACGCGCTGAAGGATGCGATTGCGAGCTCGCCTGCGGACGCGGTCTGGGAAGCAAACCTCGTCCCCACGTCAGCGGTGCTCCGGACCCCGACAGTTCCAAGCCTGTCAGCGCTCGTGCAGAAGGCGATGAAAAATCGGCCGGAGATCCTCGAGAGCCTGGACACGCTGATGCAGAGCGTGGTCGACATCGCATACGCGCAGAACCAAATGAAGCCGCAGCTCGACCTAAAACTCGGCTACACAACCAACGGCTACGCCGGCACCTACGTTCCGCTGAGCCCCTCGAATCCGTTGTACTCGTTCATCTGCCCGACCTCGCCATGCGCGTTCACAGTTCCTCCGATCCTGCAAGGCGGCCTTGGCGCCTCGTACAACACGCTCTTACAGGAACGCTATCCCTATTGGACGGCGGCGCTCGTCTTCTCGCAACCACTCGGGAACCGCAGCGCAAAGGCGCAGCTCGCGCAGGCTGAAGAGGAGCAGCGAATTGCGCAGATAGAGCTCAATGCAACCGAGCAGCGTATGGTGTATGAGTCGCGCAACGCGCTGCAGTCCTATCAAGCCGCGCTTGCGCAGCTCGAGTCCGCACGAGCCGCCCGAGAGGCGAGCGAAGTTGTGTACGCCAGCGAGCTGCGTAAGTTCCGCAACGGTGAGTCGACGACGTTCCTGGTGCTCCAGCGGCAAGTCGAGCTCGCGCAGAATCGTGGCCTCGAGCTACAGGCGCAGACGAATCTCAACAAAGCCGTCGTCGAGATCGAGCGCGTCTCAGGAGACCTTCTCGCGCAAAACGGCGTCAATCTCCAGACGCTCGGCTCTCAGGCGCTGCAGCAGCCCTAGGATCCGAAAAAGGGGAGGGCGGCTGCCTGCTTGAACAGCCGCGCCCCATGAATGCAATGAGACGTCTTCTCGAAGGCGCCATCATCGGATGTGCGCTGGTCTTCATTTCTCCCATGATTGCTCAAGCGGTGACCTTCGCGGGCACGTGGGCTGTGAGCGGCAGGCTCGGAACCACTGGGTCGGTTTCTCCGGTTTGTGTCTTCAGAGAGAGCGGGATTGCCGTATCCGGAACGTGCAAAGGGCCCAACGGCATCGGCTCGGCACTCGGTGCCATGAGGGGCACGGCCATCGAATGGCAGTGGCACGTCACGCGAACGGATCCCCAAGGTTACAGCGGTATCGTGACATTCCGCGGCACGCTCGGCGCCGATGGCGTCATACGGGGATCGTGGACGTTCGCCGGCGAGGCTGCCGTAGGGGAGTTCACCGCTCAGCGCGTTCGCTAGCTTTGCGCAGCAGCGGCCGTGTCGACGTACCACAAGAGGCGGCCGCTGTGAGGCTTGACGATCTGCGCGGGATAGTGTGCAGGATCGTACGCGCCCTCACGTACGGCTTTCAGGGCTGAGGCCTTTTCCGCGCCCGAGACGCCGAAGAGCACCTCGCGTGCTAGGTTGAGCACCTTCGGCGTGAGCGTAATGCGCCACATCTTTGCCGATTCCGAATAAACCGCGCGGCAGAGCGCATCGTCATCGGTCAGCGGGTCGGAGCCCGGAAAGAGCGAGGCGGTGTGAGCGTCCGCCCCGAGCCCGAGCATCACGAGGTCGAGCTGCGGCGAATCCCCCAGCGTGTCACGCAGAAGCCGCGCATATTCGAGCCCGGCCTGGCGCGGCGGCATCTCTCCGTGCATGCGGTAAACCTGTGACGGCGGGATAGGGACGGCGTCGAGGAGCGTCTCCCGTGCCATGTGATAGTTCGAGGCGGGATCGTCGGGTGGCACGCAACGCTCATCACCGAAGTAGACGTGCACGTTCTGCCACGCAACGTGAGAGCGATAACGATCGCTTGCGAGCAGCTCGTACGCGGCACGCGGCGTGTTTCCGCCCGCGAGCGCTACCTTGAACGACTCACGTGCCGCGATCGCGTCGCGCGAAGAGGCGACGAAAGCATCGGCGAGGCCTTGCGCGAGCAGCTCTGCCGTCGGAAAGACGTGAAGCTGCTCGGTCACATCCCTAACAAGCACGCCGCGACGTCGAGCGCGTCGCGAAAGATCGGATCCGCCTGCTCGCGCAGAATTGCGCGCTCAAGAAGTGAGGCGATGTCGACATCATGGAGCGGTGCGACGCGGGAGGGGCGCTGCTTCGAGCCGCTCACCTCGAGTGAGACGACGGCCCCGTCGGTATCGCGCAGCTCCGCGCAAAAGCGCGTCGCATGCGACTCGAGCGTAACCCGCTTGACGCGACGAGGCTGCCCTTCACGCTCGATTGCGCAATCGATGCTCCGACCAGTACGACGGTGGGTGAAGGTGCACCCGGCAGCGCACTCCCAATCGAGGCGGCTGGCAAGCCACCCGAGGAGGTAGTAGCCTTCCGCGTCTGAGCCGCATGCCACGGTTACCCGTTGAAGGTCGAAAAGATCCTCGATGAAATCTCGCTCGTCGAAGAAGTCAGCGACGACCTCTTGCCAAGGAGTGAGGCGGAGATAGGCGAGGTCGTGGATCGCGCCGTTCCTCGGCTGT
>JASHTE010000199.1 GCA_030040695.1 Vulcanimicrobiota bacterium
AACGCTTTCGGCGGTTGGCAGCAAGACGGCCCGACCCCCGATGTGCAGCAACCCGCTCTTCCCCCGGCGCATCGAGCCGACGGCTACATCGGAACGGCGGCAACCGAAGTCTACGTACGGCTGGGACAGCCCGCTGTCGCGCGCACGTCACCTGATTACGACACGTTCCTCGTTCTCAACCAAATTCTCGGCGCACCGGGAGCGTTTGGATCGCGTCTCTGGCAAGAGCTACGGCAAAAGCGCGGCCTCGTTTACTCCGCCCAAAGCAGGCTCATATCCGATCGAGATCGCGGTGACCTCGAGATCGAGCTCGAGGCCGAGCCTCAACACGTCGAGGCGGCGGTTTCGATCATCCGTTCGCAGCTGCGCCGTCTCCAGGAGGAGCCCGTCACCGACACGGAGCTGCGCGAGGCGAAATTGCGGCTCGTTGGTGACGCGCTCATCGCCGAGGATTCCGCTGACGGTCAGGCACAGCAGCTGCTCGACATCGCCGAGAATCGTCTCCCACTCTCATATTACCGCGATCTCAACGAGCAGCTCGCGAGAATCACCGCCGCCGATGTGCAGCGAATCGCGCGGGACTATCTCGATCCCGATCGCTTAATCGCAATCTACGCCGGTCCATCCGGGCCGTGGGCGGTCGACGGAGAGTGATCGAGACGGTCAACCCTGCGACGGGAAGGCCGCTCGAACAGATTCCGTACGCGACCCTTAAAGAGATCGAGTCGCGTCTCGATCGTGCACGACGCGTGCAAAGCGCTTGGGCCGCTACGAGGCCTGATGAGCGGGCACAGGTTCTCCCACGCATCGCACAGCGCTTGCGCGAGCGGCGCGACCATCTCGCAGAGATCGCCGTGCGCGAGATGGGCAAACCCATTATCCAGGCACGCGCCGAGGTCGAGAAATGCGCAATCGCATGCGATTACTTCGCCGGGAACGCGGCCACCATGCTTGCCGACGAGCCGGTGTCGACGAATGCGCGGCAGAGTTATATCGCTTTTCGTCCGCTCGGAACGCTGCTCGCGATCATGCCGTGGAACTTTCCGTACTGGCAGACGTTTCGAGCCGGGATCCCTGCGCTCGCCGCCGGGAATGTTCTTCTTCTCAAGCACGCTCCGCGGACGACGCGGTGTGCGCTCGAGACGGAGGAGCTCTTCGGCGATGTCTTCGCAGGTGGCCCCCTTCTACAGACGCTCCTCATCGACGACGAGACTGCGGACGCACTCATCGGCGATCCTCGTATTCGTGCGGTGACGCTCACGGGAAGCGGGCGCGCAGGCGTTGCGGTGGCATCCGCCGCGGGGAAGGCGCTCAAGAAATGCGTGCTCGAGCTCGGCGGCTCCGATGCTTTCGTCGTGCTGCGTGACGCACAGATGGAAGACGCAATCGAAATGGCGGTGACCGCGCGCTTTCAGAACAACGGGCAAAGCTGCATCGCCGCCAAGCGCTTCATCGTCGAAGACAGCGCCTACGACGACTTTCTCGAGCGGTTCACGGCGAGCTCGCAGGCGTTGCGCCTCGGCGATCCCATGGAGGCGGCGACGCAACTCGGCCCCTGCGCTCGTGAAGATCTACGCGAGACGCTTCATCGCCAGGTCTCCGGCACGCTCGATCGCGGGGCACGCCTACTCTGCGGCGGACACGCCGTCGAACGCCCGGGCTTCTTCTACGAAGCGACGGTTGTAGGTGATGTTGCGCCCGGGACGCCGATGTTCGATGAAGAGGTCTTCGGTCCGGCGGCTGCCGTGCTGCGCGCGCGCGACGCCGACGACGCCGTGCGTCTCGCCAACGCGTCGCAGTACGGCCTCGGTTGCAACATTTGGACGAAGGACGTCGAGCGCGCGCAGCGCCTTGCACGTGACGTCGAGGCAGGCAGTGTCTTCATCAACGGAATGGTCGCGAGCGATCCACGCCTTCCGTTCGGGGGTGTGAAAGCGAGCGGCTTCGGCCGCGAACTCTCCCATTTCGGCGTGCACGAGTTCACCAACGTCCAGAGCATCTGGATCGGCCCGGCTTAAGCCCCCGTCGCGGCACCGGAGAGCGCGCAGAACGCTGCGATGCGCCGGAGACCCTCGCGTAGCGATTCCAACGGCGCGACCCACGAGAGGCGAAGCCATCCCTCGAAGGACTCGCCGAAGGCGATGCCTGGGATGGCGACGACGTCCAGCTCCTCGACGAGTTTGAGGGCCGCGTCGAGCGAACTCACTCCGTCCGGCAGCTTCACGCAGCAGTAGAACGCGCCATCGGGCTCGATGAAACGCAAGCCGCTCTCGCGCAACGCCATAACCACGTCTTGCACGCGCTCGCGGTACCACGCTGCATGCTCACCGACCGCGTTACTTTCGAAGATGTGAAGCGCAACGCGCTGCGCGAACGTGTCCGCGCACGACGTCGCCCACGCATGCACCTTTGCCGCCTGCTCGACGAACTCGGCGTTTCCAAGAATCCAGCCGAGGCGAATCCCCGTGAGCGCGTTGCTCTTCGAGAGCGAGTTCACGGCGATCGTGTTCGGATAGAGCTGCGCGAGATCGGCTTGCTCGCGGAAGCGTTGCTCGCGGTAGATTTCATCGTGAATCAGCGTTACCGTGCCGCCACGCTGCTCGAGCGCACGGACGAGCACCCGCGCCTGCGCCGGAGAGATGGCACGCCCTGTCGGGTTGCAGGGCGAGCAGAGCACGATCGCGCGCGTGCGCTCGCCGATCCCGGCGACGATTCGCTCGGCATCGATCGCGAAATCCTCTCTCTCCGTCATTGCAATCGCACGAACTGCAACACCGTGCAGCATCGCCATCTTGACGTACGACGGAAAGGCAGGCTCGGCGACGAGGAGTTCGTCGCTCGCCGGATCGAGCAGTGCGAAGAGCGTCACGTACATCGCCTCTTGCGAGCCGACGGTGACGCAAACGTTCTCCGGCCGCTCGAGCCCCGAATACCGATAGTGCGCAGCAATCGCGGCGCGTAATTGCGGGTCGCCGGCATTGGGCGTATAGCGCACTCCGTGCTTGCGAACGTACTGCATCGCCGCATCGAAGTGCGAGAGGTTCGGCATCAGCGATGGTTCGCCGAGGCCGAGGTCGATCGACGTTGGACGCTTCTTCGCCGCGACTTCACGGATGAGCGAACTCGAGGTACGCGTGACGCTCGGATTCATACAGCTACATCGTACTCGCGTAGTGTCTTTTCGAGTGATACTTTGCGGTCCGTCGACGCGCTGCGCGTCCCGATGATCAACGCGCACGGCGTGCCGAACTCGCCGGCTGGGAAGCGCTTCGGTGTCGTCCCGGGAATCACTACCGCCCTCTCCGGGACGAAGCCCTTCGAGATCGCCGGCGTCTCGCCGCGAACGTCGACGACCGGCGTCGATGCCGTGAGAACGACACCCGCTCCGAGCACCGCTTCGCGACCGACCCGCACACCCTCGACGACGATGCAGCGCGAACCGACGAAAGCACCGTCCTCGACGATCACCGGCGTCGCCTGCGGCGGTTCGAGCACGCCGCCGATACCGACGCCACCGGAGATGTGGACGCCCTTTCCGATCTGCGCGCACGAACCGACCGTCGCCCACGTGTCGATCATCGTCTCGTCGTCGACGTAAGCTCCGATGTTCACGTATCCGGGCATCAGAATAACACCGCGCCCGAGGTAGCTGCCGTAGCGGGCGACGCCCGGCGGCACGCAGCGTGCACCGGTGCGGTCGTAGTTGCGCTTCAGCGGAAGCTTGTCGTAAAAGGCGAGCGCCTCGCCGGCTTTCATCCACGCAACGTCACGCCGCCGAAAATAGAGGAGAATCGCTTGCTTTACCCACGGGTTCACACGCCAGCCCGCGCCGTCGGGCTCCGCCGCGCGGAGGCGACCATCGTCGAGTGCTGCGATTACCTCGTCGACGGCGGTGCCGGCCTCCCCGCGAGCGTCACCCTCCCCCCGCGCAAGCCTTTCGATCGCCTCGCGCAGCCGCGAGGCAGCGTGCTGTTCCATCCCCCGCCTGCTACGGTTGTCGAACGGGAGGCCCCTACGTCGAGCGCGTAGTCGTGGGTTGGTTGGGGAAAGGAGATCACGTGCCGAACTCGCCGGCCGACGAGCTGCGTATCAACACGATTCGCTTTCTAGCGGTAGACGCCGTACAGAAGGCCAACTCCGGTCATCCCGGAATGCCGCTCGGCGCCGCAGCCTTCGCTTATACGCTCTGGACGCGAACGCTGCGCTTCGACCCCGCAGATCCGCAATGGCCGAACCGTGATCGGTTCATACTCTCCGCGGGCCATGCCTCGATGCTGCTCTACGCGCTGCTCTATCTCACCGGCTACGCGCTCACTCTCGACGACATCAAGGCCTTTCGGCAACTCGGCAGCAAGACGCCGGGGCATCCCGAAGCGACACACACTCCCGGCGTCGAGGCGACCACGGGTCCCCTCGGGCAAGGGATCGGCAACGCGGTCGGCTTCGCGGCGGCTGAAGCGCATCTCGCCGCGATCTACAATCGCCCCGGCCACGACGTCATCGATCATCGCACCTATTGTATCGCGAGCGACGGCGATTTGATGGAGGGCATAAGTCAAGAGGTCATCTCGCTCGCCGGACATTGGCGGCTCGGCAAGCTCACCGTGCTCTACGACTCGAATCAAACATCGCTCGCCGGACCGACGGACATCACGTTCACGGACGATCAGATCGCGCGCTTCGATGCGGCCGGCTGGCACACACAGTTCATCGACGTCGCGCACGGCAACGACGTCGAGCGCGTCGATGAGGCACTTTCCGTGGCGCAGAACACGCCCGACAAACCGTCGTTCATCTTGATTCGAACGCACATCGGCTACGGATCGCCGCGTCAAGACTCGTTCCTCGCGCACGGCGAACCGCTCGGCCCCGAGAACGTCAAGAAGACAAAGCAGGAACTCGGCTGGCCGGATCGCGATTTTTTCGTCCCCGACGAAGCGCTCGCGTACTTCCGCGACATCGGCAAGAAAGGCGGCAAGCTGCGCGCGGCGTGGCAGGAGACGTACGACGCCTGGAAGCGTGCGTATCCCGATCTCGCGGCCCAGTACGAACGCACGCTGCGTAAGGACCTGCCGGCGAATCTTCCCTGGCCCTCGTTCAATGCGGAGAACGGTGGGGGAGCGACGCGCGACTCC
>JASHTE010000200.1 GCA_030040695.1 Vulcanimicrobiota bacterium
ATGATCAAGAAGCAAATCGAAGACACCGACTCCGACTTCGATCGCGAGAAGCTGCAAGAGCGGCTCGCGAAACTCGCGGGCGGTGTCGCGGTCATCTCGGTCGGCGCTGCCACCGAGACGGAGCTCAAGGAGAAGAAACACCGCATCGAGGATGCGCTCTCCGCGACGCGCGCAGCTGTCGAGGAAGGGATGATTCCCGGCGGCGGCAGCTCGCTCGTGCACGCGGTGAAGGCGATCGAGAAGTACGCCGTCGAGCACGGCTCCAAGACGAACGGCGCGGCGACGACGTGGGCCGACGAGAAGATCGGCATCGACATCGTTCGCAAGGCGCTCGAAGAGCCGCTCAAGCAGATCGCGTACAACGCGGGTTACGAGGGCTCGGTCGTCGTCAACAGCGTGCGGGAGAAATCCGCACCCCTCGGCTTCGACGCGATGACCGGTCAGACGGTCGACATGTTCAAGTCGGGCATCATCGATCCGCTCAAGGTGACGCGCTCGGCGCTGCAAAATGCGGCCTCGATCGGCGCGCTCATCCTCACGACGGAGACGCTCGTCGCAGACAAGCCCGAGCCGAAGAAGGAGCCTGCGATGGCAGGCGGCGGCATGGGCGGCTACGGCGACATGATGTAGACGCTCGCAAGAGCTATACGAAGGAGCTCCGCATCGAAACGATGCGGGGCTCTTTCATTTTCGGCTCACCGAGCGGCCCAGGAGACGGCGGCGCCGTCCGGGTGTGAAGCCGAGGAGCGCGAGAGCGAGCGTATAACCTTTCTTTACCGCCGCTTAAGGAGGGCGTAGTGCCCCGTCGCTCAACCAACGATTTCACCATCCGCGTTGCAACGGTCAACGGCTCGGGGAGTCAGTCCTCGAACCTTGCTCTAAGCAACGCGATCTTTCGTCTTGGTATCCCCGTTGCGCCGAAGAACATCTTCCCCTCGAACATCGAGGGGTTGCCGACGTGGTATGACATCCGCGTGACATCGAAAGGCTATCAGTGCCGCACGCGCGACGTCGACGTGCTCGTCGCGTTGAATGCGTCGACGTGGCGCGAGGATATCGTGAATGTCAAAGCCGGCGGCCTCGTCATCCACGAGCGTGCCTATCCCGTGAGCCAGACCCAGCGCGACGACGTGACGTACTATGCTGTCCCGTTTGCCGAGATGGGCAAGCAACATTTCGAGAATGCCGATCTGCGCAAGTACTTGGTGAACATGATCTACGTCGGCGTCCTTGGGGAGCTTCTCGGCATCGACGAAGCAACCATCGAGGCGGGCATCGCAACCCAGTTTCGCAACAAGCCTTCCGCGGTTGCGGCGAGCATGAACGCGGCGCGTCTCGGATTCGAGTTCGCTCGCAACGAGCTGCAAAAGCAAGACGCGTTTCACCTCGAGCGTATGAGCGGGAAAACCGACGGGACGCTCTTCATCGACGGGAACCGCGCTGCCGCACTCGGCTGCGTGATGGGCGGTTGCACGGTCGCAGCGTGGTATCCGATCACGCCATCGTCCTCGCTCTGCGAGAACTTCATTGCGATCGCGGAAAAGTATCGCGTCGATCCGAAGACAGGCGACAAGCGTGTCGCGATCGTGCAGGCAGAGGACGAACTCGCCGCGGCCGGCGTCGTGTTCGGCGCGGGTTGGGCGGGCGCGCGCGCGATGACCTCGACCTCCGGCCCCGGCCTCTCGCTGATGGCGGAATACGCGGGCTTCGGATACTTTGCGGAGATTCCAGGCGTGATCTTCGACGTACAACGCGCGGGCCCGTCGACGGGGCTTCCGACGCGAACGATGCAGGGCGACGTGGCCTTTGCCTACACGCTCTCGCACGGCGACACGAAGCACATCGTGCTGCTCCCCGGGACGGTTGACGAGGCGTACGCGTTTGCGATGGACGCGTTCGATCTCGCCGACCGCTTCCAAACGCCGGTCTTCGTGCTGAGCGATCTCGATCTCGGCATGAACTCGTGGATGACGAAGCCGCTTCCTTATCCGGAGAAGTCGTTCGACCGAGGAAAGGTATTGAGCGCGGACGACCTCGCGAAGCTCGGCTCGTGGGGGCGCTACCGCGACGTCGACGGCGACGGGATTCCTTACCGCACCTTACCGGGGACCGATCACGCGAACGCCGGTTTCTTCACCCGCGGCACCGGCCACGACGAGCAGGCGCGGTACTCCGAGGATCCTCAAACTTGGCGCAGCGGTCTCGACCGGCTCGTCCGCAAGCACCAGACGGCTCGCGAATGCGTTCCGCGGCCAATCGCCGACGAGCGCGGTTGCCGCGCGGGCATCCTCGCCTACGGCACGACGCACCATGCGATCGTCGAAGCGCGCGATCTACTCTCGCGCGACGGCGTTGCACTCGACTATCTGCGCGTGCGCGCGCTCCCGCTCGCCGCAAGCGTCACCGAGTTCGTCGAGCGGCACGAGAGGATCTACGTCATCGAGCAGAATCGCGATGGGCAGCTCTACGGAATTCTTCGCGGCGAGCTTCCGGCGCATCTCGTCGGACGCTTGCGCTCGATCCGGCACTACAACGGTGTACCGATCGATGCACTTGCCGTCGCGGAGCCGATCCTCGAGGCCGAACGCGAACCCGCGATCCTGGGAGCGGCGTCATGAGCACGAACGTCAACATCATCGGCCTTGCGCGTGACCTCTATAAAGGGTTGCCCTCGACGCTGTGTGCCGGTTGCGGCCACAACTCGATCACCAATCACTTGATCAAGGCACTCTATGATTTCGGCGTGGAGCCGCACCGCCTCGCCAAGATGAGCGGCATCGGCTGCTCGTCGAAGACGCCGGCCTACTTCGTCGAGCGTGCGCACGGGTTCAACGGCCTGCACGGACGGATGCCGTCGGCCGCAACCGGCGCGAAGCTCGCGAATCGCGACCTGCTCGTTCTCGGCATCAGCGGCGACGGCGACACCGCCTCGATCGGCCTCGGCCAGTTCTGCCACATGGTGCGGCGCAATCTCGATTGCACGTACCTCATCGAGAACAATGGCTGCTACGGCCTGACGAAAGGGCAGTTCTCGGCGACCGCCGACGCGGGCTCGAAGCAAAAGAACGGCAAGGTGAACGATTACGAGGCGATCGATCTCTGTGGCCTCGCAATCGAGATCGGGGCTTCGTTCGTTGCGCGCTCCTTCTCGGGCGACGGCAAGCAACTCGTGCCGCTGCTGCAGGCGGCGTTCGCGCATCGCGGTACCGCGGTGGTCGACATCGTGAGCCCGTGCGTCACCTTCAACGACCACGTCGGATCGACGAAGAGCTATGCCTACGTCAAAGAACACGGCTTCGCGCTCCATGCGCCCGACTTCATCATGGGCAGCAAGGAGATCGAAG
>JASHTE010000024.1 GCA_030040695.1 Vulcanimicrobiota bacterium
CGAGGGTTGCGATCATCCCTGTACGTTCTGTATCATTCCGTCGCTACGCGGCGCATTTCGCAGCCGAAGCAGCGCATCGATCCTCGCCGAGGCGCGTGCGCTCGCAGCGGGCGGGGCGAGAGAGCTCGTGCTCATCGCGCAAGACACGTCGATGTGGGGACGCGATCGCGGCGTGCGGCACGGCGGACTGGCGCAGCTACTCGAGCGACTTCACGAGATCGAAGGCGTAGAATGGCTGCGGCTTCTCTACCTCTATCCGGCGACCGTCGACAGCGAGCTCATCGACGCAATCGCGGCGCTGCCGAAGGTGTGCAAGTACATGGACATGCCGCTCCAACACGCGCACCCCGAGGTGCTGCGCGCAATGCGCCGCCCATCGAACGGCGAGCGGTATCTCAGTATTCTCGAAGAGTTTCGGCGGAAGATTCCAGGCGTGACCATGCGCTCGACCTTCATCGTCGGCTTTCCCGGCGAGCGCGAAGAGCACGTTGCCTATCTTGAGGAGTGGATCGCTCGGGCCCAGCTGGACCGCGTGGGATTCTTCGAGTATAGCGCCGAGGAGGGGACTCCCGCGGCGATGCTTCCGGGCGCCGTGCCGGCGCGCGAGCGCAGGCGCAGGCTCGTTCGCTTGCGCGAGGCGCAGCGCCGCGCCTCGGAGCGCGCCCGCGCCCGCCGAATCGGCTCGACGGCGCGGGTCCTCGTCGAAGAACGCCGGAGGCTGCGCACGGCGGATCCGATTCGCGAGCGCCTCAAGGCGCCGGTGGCGTGGTATGGACGCTCCGAGGGAGAAGCTCCCGGAGTCGATGGGGGCATCTACTTTACCGGTGAGGCAAGCGTCGGCGAGTTTTTCAACGTGGCTATTTGCGGGAACGTAACGTTTGATTGGTTCGGATGGGTAAACACCTAGCAGCCAGCGATAGCTTCTTCCGGCAGCCGCCTCGCAACCGCCGTGTTTTCGGAATTGCAGCGATCGTATGCGTCGCGCTCGCGGCGGTGCTCGCCGGATTCTTCATCGTTTCGAAGCAGAACCCATTGCTCGCGATATCGCGCGCATTCGTTCCGACGCCGCAGCAGGTGTTCGGCAAGCAAAACTTGGTCGTGCTGGTCGAGGGGCTCGATTACGACTACACCGAGAACGACCAGCCGTTCTCCACGCATTCGCGCAGCGACGTGATCTGGGTGGTGAACTTCGACTTCACGAACCACAAGATTTACGAGCTTTCCGTGCCGCGCGACATGCTCGCAACCTTCCCCGACGGCAGTCAGCGCAAGATCAATCAAGCGCAGTCCGACGGCGGGTGGCGCGAGGCGGAGCAGGTGATCGCGCGCTTCTTGGGGATCTCCGGTTTCGATCGGTACGCGATCGTGCGCATCAGTGGCGCGCGGCAGATCATCGACGCGATCGGCGGCGTCGATGTCGACGTGAAGAACTCAGACTGCCTGACGAACCCCCATCACTGTGTGAACAGTGCGATCGACTATGACGACACCTGGGGGCACCTGCACATCCACTTCAAGCCCGGCGTGCAGCACCTGGACGGGGCACAAGCCGTCGAGTACTCTCGCTTCCGCCACGACTGGTGCAGCGATCCGTGCAGGATCATGCGCCAGCAGCAAGTCGCGCGGGCCGTCATCGAGAAGTTGAAGGGCAACAGGATCTCGACCCTCCTCCACCTCGGGCAGTTGATCACGATTGCGCAGCAGAACTTGCAGACGAATCTCACGCAAAACGAGATGCTGACGCTCGCGACGTACTACGCGGACGCAGCGCCGAAGGATTTCGTCTCCGCACAGGTGCCGTACACGGGTGACGTCGAGCTTGCGGATGGAGACGACTTGCTGCCGAACCAGAGCGAGAAGGCACAGCTCGTGCAACAGATGCTCGTCGCTCCGCCCACGCCGACACCCGCACCGAATGAGATGGCGCTCGCCGCGATTCCCGCCTCCACGCTGCGCGTCGACGTTGAGAACGGAAGCGGCGTCAAGGGTGCCGCCCATCGCGTCGCCGACGTGCTGCGCAGAGCCGGCTTTCAAATCGGCGACGTAGGCGACGCGGCGAACGACGACCTTCCCACGACACAAATCTACGAGCACTCGAACGTCCTCTTTGCGGGGGCGCGCGTGCGACAAGCCCTTCCTGAATCGTGGCAATCGGTGGCAATCGTCTCGGGCGCGTCGGCTACGAGCCCCGGAACGCGCAGCGACGTGACGATCATCGTCGGCCGCGACCTCGCACACCCCGAATGAAACGAGCGCTATCACTCCTCGCTGTCCTCGTGATTCTCGCCGCGGTTGCCGTGGGCGTGCATGTATTTCTCCGTACGAGCAACACCAGTAAGCCGGCAGTGCTGACGCCGTCGATGAGCGTGCACAGGGAGTTCTCCGACGCCCTCGGCCCGAGGATCTATCGCGTGTTGCACGCGCAACCGGTCGTCTTCGGCGAGCAGGACAAGCTGATTGCGCTCACATTTGACGACGGTCCCTATCCGGTTTTCACGCCGCTCTTGCTCGATCGTCTCGAGGATCTGCACGTGCCGGCAACGTTCTTTCTCATCGGTCGCGACGCGCTCGAGTGGCCGAGCCTCGCGCAGCGTGTCGAGGCCGACGGCGACGAGGTCGGCGATCACACCTACTCGCATCCCGCAAATTTCAACCTCGAAACGCCGGCGCAAGTGCGTGAGGAGATTCTTCGCGGTCGCGACGCGCTCTGGAGCCTCACCCACGACGACGCGGTGAAATGGATCATGCGACCGCCGCACGGGCGCTATAGCGAGGAGACCTTGCGGGTTGCGCAGGGCCTCGGCTACAGGGTTATTCTCTGGACCGACGACAGCGGAGACTGGCGCAGCATTCCGCCGCAACGCATCGTCGAGCACGTCGAGCATTACGCGACGCGACCCGAGATTCTATTGATGCACAGCGGGAAGCTTGCGACGATCAACGCGCTGGCGCCGATCGTTGCAGCCTTCCGAGCCGCCGGCTATCGTTTTGTGACCGTCGAGCAACTGCTGAACAGCGTCGGTGCCGAGGCGATCAATCACCCTGAGCACCGCTCGCTCTAAGGACCCGACGAGCCGTGCCACGCCCGATCATCGATACGGAGTCGAGCCGAGGACGCCTCACGCGGCGCCGCCTCCTCGTTGCGGTGCTCATCGTCGTCGTGCTGCTCGCGCTGGCCCTCGCGTGGGGCTTGCGCCACAGCCGACGCCCAGCTTTTCAAGGAAACTTGCCGCCGCGCTTGAACCTGGGGCTCCGTGAATACGCCGCGTAAGCTTACCTTCGGGCTCGTTGCTCTATGTTTGGCCTCGTTCGCAGCAGCGTGCGCGGGGAATACGTCGGCCACGAGCAACTTGAACATCGGACCGAACTTTCCGAGCGGAACGCTCTACGCGGCGGATAGCACGGAGGATGCGGTCTCGATCTACACGATCGGTCTGGCAAACGGGAAAGGGCCCAAATACCAGATCGGCGGAAGCAACACGGGCCTCAACGAGCCGCAATATCTCGCCTTCGATAGCGGGGACGACCTTTGGGTCACGAACTATAACACCTCGACAGAAGTCGGTGAGATCATCGTGATCGAAGCGCTCGCGACCGGGGATGTCGATTACATCGGTGCGATCGCGGGCGCGAGCGACGGCATCGTTCACCCTCGCGGAATTGCGATCAATCGGACGAGTGGGCAAGTCGTCATCGCGAACGTGAACTCATCGGCCGGCGCCAGCTACGTGAACCAGCTCCTCGTCTACTCGACGTCGGCAGCGTCCTCGGATGCGACGACGCCGAACTTCTTCATCGCGGGCCCGCTGACGGGGCTCGACGTTCCGAGCGGCTTGGCGTACAGCGGCTCCGACGTGTACGTGACGAACTTGCAAGGTGCGTCGGTCGAGGAGTTCTTGATTCCGACGCCGTCGCCGTCGCCGTCGCCGCCGACGCCTTCGCCGAGCCCTTCACCCTCGCCGTCGCCGAGCCCGACCGCAACACCACCGGGCGCAACGCCGTCACCGTCACCATCACCGAGCCCGTCACCGTCGCCGGATAACACGCCGCCGGTCGCGACGATCTCCGGCTCGCTCACCGGCATAACGCAGCCCAGCGGCGTCGCCGTCGGATCGAACGGCTACATCTACATCTCCGACGAGGGCAGCAACACGGTGAGCCCGAGCATCCTTATCTTTATCCTTGGAGCGAGTGGTAACGTTGCGCCCTCCTGCAAGATCAGCGGCACCAGCACCGAGCTCTACACACCAACCGACGTTGCCGTCGACACGAGCGGCAACATCTACGTCGCAGATACGGTAAAGGCGACGGGAGCCGGCGTCGTCTACACGTTCTCGGGCATCTCTCCGACCTGTGGGACCGCGAACGTCGCGCCCTCGAAGATGTACACCTCGCCCGGCATCCCCATAGGACTGAACGTGGTGCCCACGCCGACGCCGTGAAGGAGTAGCTGCAACAATCGACCCCATGAGCGCGCTCGAGCGCCTCGCGGTCGCGACCACCGCCGAAGAACGTGCGGCAGCGATTGCCGAGGTTCGTGCGCGCATGCTCGAGAGCGGACTCCTCGCGATGGTCAACGAGCGGCTCCACAAATCGCTCGACCGCCACGGGCTGCTCGCCGGAATCGTGGAGGGTGTTCGCAGCGCCTTTTCCGCGGATCGTTGCATCGTCTACGAGCGTGCGCCGACGGGCAAAAGCGCCGTTGTTGCCGCCGAGGCGTCGATGCTTCCACCGCTTCCCAGGACCGTCGTGCTCGACGGTGACTTGCGCAAAGTCTTCGGCGGGCTCACGCTTCGGCGCGAGCGCATCCCCGAGCGGGCGGCAGCGTACGGCGAAGGCGCGCGGAGTGCGGTCGCGATGCCGTTCATCGTCGACGGACGCGTCGAGGATGCGATGCTGCTCGTGTTCAACCAGACGCGCCGGCTCGACGACTCGGATGTAAGCGCCCTGCGCACGCTCGCGTTTCACGTGGGGCTCGCGCTTTCAAACACGCGCCTGTACGAGCGCGAGCGCGCGCGCCGGCGCCAAGCGGAGACACTTGAGCGCGTCGTGCGCATCCTGCGCGACACGCAGTACGTCGACGAGGTGCTGCTCGTCTTCGCGGTGACCGTCTCGCATGAGCTCGACGTCGATTGTGCTGCATACAGCGTCGACGCAGATAAACTCGAACGGCGTGCCGTGCGCGTGCGGGAGGCGACGAGCTTCACGCCCGAGATCAGCGTCGTACGTACGACCCTCGAGCCGTTTCTCAATCTCGAAGAGCCGTCGGAGGCGCAGCTCCTGCCACCGCGTCAGCGCCACGCACTTTTCGGCGAAGCCGGCGGCGTACTCGTTCCGCTGCGACGCGAGGGGCGGCTTTGGGGCATGTTCGTCGTGCGTGCGGAGGGCGGTCCGCTCGAGTGGCCGCCGGAAGACCGCTCGACGTTCTTCCGCACGCTCGGCTCGCACCTCGAGATCGCCCTCATCAACGCGTACGCGTACGAGCGCGAGCTTCGCCGCGCACAAGAGCGCGAGACGCTCGCGGAAGCGGCGCGTACGATTCTCAGCCATACGGCGCTGCGGCCGCTCGCCGACGTGATGTGCCGTTTTGCCGCCTCGCTCGTGCATGCCGATCGCGCGTGCGTGCTGCGCTGGAGCGGCGAGGCATACGAAACCGTCGGGAGCTTCGGCGGCGACATCGACGAGACGCTCGCGGCGAGCGGCGTCGATCTTTCGCACCGTGCACAGCGCCCGGCGGTCGCACCGAGCGCCGACGATCGCCGTGTGCAGCGCCTGATCGACGGCCCCGGCTACGTCGTGATCCCGCTCTCGCGCACACTCTCGGCCGACGCCTCCGGCGACACGATCGACGCTTTCCTCATCGTCGGCAACTCGCGCCAGGTGCGGTTTGCACGCGACGACCTGCGGCTGCTGCAAGAGCTCGGTGCGCTCCTCGCCTTGGCGTTGCGCAACCTCGAGCTGTACGAGGCAATGCAGCGAGCGAACGGAGCGCTGCAAGAGTCGAACGAGTTCAAGGACGACCTGCTCGCGATGCTCGCGCACGACTTCAAGGGGCCGCTCACGGTAATCCTCGGCTACTGCGAGCTCCTCGTGGAAGGCGAGAAGACGAGCGACGAGATCCAGCGGATCTTCGAGCAGACGAACCGCCTCGTTCGGCTCTCGGAGGACGCGCTTACGCTCGCTCAGGCACAAGCAGAAGGGTTCTCACTCTCGCGCAGCGTTACCGATCTCGGCGCCTTCGTCGACCGCTGCGTCGAGTCGGTCGCTCGGAAGTCGCCGCGCATCACGCTCGAGATCCCGCAGGAGCCGCTGATGGTGGATCTCGACGCGAATCGCTTCCGCCACGTCGTCGACAACATCGTGCAGAACGCGCTGAAGTACTCGGAGGGGAACATCAAGATCAAGGTCTACGGCAACGGCGAGCAGGCGCAAATCAAGGTAGAGGATCGCGGGATCGGTATCCCGCAGCAGGAGCTCTCGACGCTCTTCACCCGCTTCGGGCGGGCGAGCAATGCTCGGCGGCGGGGGATCGCCGGCTCGGGGGTTGGGCTCTACATCTCGAAAAAGATCATCGACGCGCATCGGGGAACGCTGACGGTGCGGTCTATAGAGAACGAGGGGTCCACCTTCACGGTGACGTTGCCCCTCGCACAAGCGTTAACACCGGAAGGCGTGAGTTAGAAAACACAGCATGGCATTCCTCAAGGCTCTCATCGACGGCAACGAGCGAGAGGTCGCGCGGCTTCGGCGCACGGCCGAGCGCGTCAATGCGCTCGAAGACGGGATGCGCGCGCTCTCCGACGAGGAGCTGAAGGCGAAGACGCCCGAGTTTCGCGGGCGTCTCGAACAGGGCGAGTCGCTCGACGAGATGCTGCCCGAAGTCTTCGCGGTGGCGCGCGAGGCGAGCCGCAGAACCGTCGGCATGCGCCCCTTCGACGTCCAGGTGATGGGCGGCCAGGTGCTCTACGAGGGGCGGATCGCCGAGATGAAGACCGGAGAGGGCAAGACCCTCGTCGCGACGCTGCCGGTCTATGCGCGCGCCCTCGAAGGGCGCGGCGTCCACGTCGTCACCGTCAACGACTACCTCGCGCGGCGCGACGCGGAGTGGATGGGCCCGATCTACACCTTCCTCGGCTTGACCATCGGCGTCATTCAGCACGACCTCGATTCGGCGCAGCGGCGCGCCGCCTACCAATGCGACGTCACGTACGTGACGAACAACGAGGTCGGCTTCGACTACCTACGCGACAACATGGCATGGCAGGTCGAAGACCTCGTGCAGCGTGAGCTCTACTTTGCGCTCGTCGACGAGGTCGACTCGATTCTCATCGACGAGGCGCGTACGCCGCTCATCATCAGTGGCCCGTCGACGGAGTCGACCGAGCTGTACGAGAAGTTCGCCCAGATCGTTCCGCGTTTGCGCAAAGACGAAGATTTTACGGTTGACGAAAAAGCGCACGCGGTGCCGATCACGGAAGCCGGCGTCGCGAAGGTCGAGAAGATGCTCGGCATTCAGAACCTCTACGATCAGCGCAACATCGAGCTCGCGCACCAGCTCAACGCGGCGCTCAAAGCGTGGCATCTCTTCCATCGCGATCAGCAGTACATCGTGAAGGAAGGCGAGGTCATCATCGTCGACGAGTTCACCGGCCGATTGATGTACGGGCGGCGCTACTCCGACGGC
>JASHTE010000201.1 GCA_030040695.1 Vulcanimicrobiota bacterium
CCGGCCGATTCCGTTCCTCGAGGCGAGCGAAAGCTTGGTGCACCGCGAGGGACTCGAACCCCCAACCAATTGCTTAAGAGTCAACTGCTCTACCATTGAGCTAGCGGTGCGTGGAAGGCTCACTCGAGTTGAGACTTCACCCGCCTCGGAGACGTTCCTCGCAAGTCGTCCATGACTCGCTCGTACTGCTCCGCCTCGTCGCTCCCGACGTCCTGTCTCCGCTCCTCGCTCGGAGCCTCCGCGGCGGAACGAGTCTCAACTCTAGCTCGCTCGTCGGTCAGAAATTCCTCCGCGCAACGTCGTACGCCTTCGCAGAAGGATCTTGCGCGGTCGGAGCCTCCGCGGCGGAACGAAGCCTCAACTCGAGCTCGCTTGATCGGGATACCTCCGCGCAACGTCGTACGCTTTCACAGGAGGATCTTGCTCGGTCGGAGCCTCCGCGGCGGAACGAAGTCTCAACTCGAGCTCGCTTGATCGGGATTTTTGCGCCCTCCGGGGATCGAACCCGGGACCAACGGATTAAAAGTCCGGTGCTCTACCAACTGAGCTAAAGGCGCGCGTCGCGATAATAACCCTTCCCGGCAAAGTTTTTCAAGGGCCTAGCTCGTTCTTCCAAATCCGGCCGCCCTTCATGATAAACGGAAGCGCGGCGCCGTCTTTTCCGAGCAAGGCGATGTCGGCGATCGGGTCGCCGTCGACGAGTATCAAGTCTGCATAAGCGCCCGGGGCGATCGTCCCCAGCTCGTCGCGGTGGCCAAGAATCTCGGCATTGATGCTCGTCGCGGAGCGGAGCACGTCGATCGGAGCGCTGACTTGCGCCCGAAGCTCGAACTCGCTGCATTGACGCCGCTGCAGAACGCCCAACAGATCCGTCCCGAGACCGAGCCGAACGCCGTGCCGTACCATCCTCTCGATGCCAACGAGCATCTCGCCGCGAATGGCGTTCAGCTTGCGCATGCTCACCGCTGGAAAACCGTGCGCCTCTCCCTCTTCGTAGAGCGCCTCGACAATTGCCATCGTCGGAACGATGAACGTTCCTCGCTCGGCGGCAAGGGCCGCGGTGGCATCATCGATGAGCGTGGCGTGCTCGATGCAACGAACCCCCAACTCGATACAGCGGCGCACCGCGTTGGACGGATGGCAATGCGCCATGACGTAAGTTCCGTGACGTTCGGCTTCGTCGACCGCCGCGAGGATTTCTGCATCCGAGAACTGCATTCGGTCGACCGGATCCGCTGGGCTCGCAACGCCCCCGGATCCCATGATCTTGATGTGCGTCGCGCCCAGACGGAAGTTCTCACGTACTGCCTTGCGTACCGCATCGGGTGAGTCGACGAGCGAGACGAATCGTTCGGTGCCGCACCCGCACGAAAGCTCACCGGGAACCCTGAGATCTCCGTGCCCGCCCGTTTGCGAGATGAAGTGTGCAGCCGGGAAAAGACGCGGCCCATCGCAGAGTCCGTCCTCAATCGCACGGCGAAAGACCGGCGCAGTTCCGCCCGCGTCTCGGACGGTCGTGAACCCGCGGTCGAGCATCTGCCGCAGCGAGCGCGCCGTATACATCGACAGCCACTCCGTCGTGCGCGTTCCCGTCCTCACGACGTTTACGTCGGAGGCCCACGCATGCACGTGCGCGTCGATCAATCCCGGCATGAGCGTGCGCCCTCCGGCATCGATCCTCTGCTCGGCCCGCGTGGCGATGCGACCCTTAGCGACTTCCCGTACGCGATCGCCTTCGATGAAGACCGAGCCGCCTTCTATGATGTTCGCATCGGCGCCGTCAAAAATGCGTGCGCCCGAGATGACGATCGTCGACGTACTATAAGCCCTCTTCGCACACTCCTTGCGAGTGAAGCCTCCCAACTTCCTCCGCTACAACAGCTCTCGGGATGAGCGCCTCTGCATGCCGTCGTAGACGCTTCTGCGTGATCGCATTGGGCGACGCGCTCCTCGCCGCGTTCTGGCTCGTCGGGCTCTGGGTGGCAGCACCACTCCTCAAGGGCGGCTCGCGCGCCGCCGATCGTGTGCGCGACGCGGTCGTGCTCGGGAGCGCTATACCGTTCGTACTCGGTCTTCTGCACCTGCTCTATTGGCCGGCCTGTTGGATCGCGCTCGCTGCATGCATAGCCGCTCGGTTCCGGCAGCCACGGCCTCGAACCGGCCCTCGCGAACCCCTTCCGTACGTATTGCTCGGTGCGCTAGCCCTCGTCGCGTGGCCGCCGCTCGTGCGTCCGCTGCTCGACGGTGACACGCTCGTCTATCACCTTCCCAACGTTGCCGCGTGGGCGCACGCCCACAGCTTCTGGACAACGAACACGCGATACTGGTGGTATCCGCCGGTCTCGGAGCTCTTTGCGACGCCGATCGACATCGTTGCAACGCCGTTCGCGCTTGGTTGGAGCGGCCTCGCCGCGCTTTCGCTGCTCGGATTACGCATCTTCGCGTGGGCACGCGAAGGCGCGCTCCTGCCGGTTCGTCTCGCCGACGCGTTCGCCGCGGCGGTCGTCTGCATGCTCCCGATTGCGCTGCAAGCCGGATCGTTGCGAAACGACGTGTGGCTTGCTGCATTCTTCGTCGAAACTCTGTGGAGCGCTCCAGTCGACGACGCGAGCGCCCTTCGCTCTGCAGCGATGTGCGCGCTCATCAAACCCGACGGATGGGTTTATGCGGCCGTTGCGCTGGCCGCGTCGCGGGCGACACGACGCGCGTGGCTCGCAGCCGGAGCTGCCGTCGTCGTCTGGGGCATTCATGACGCCGTGTTGTGGCGCGTCGGCTCCCTTTCACCAGTCTCGACGATGTTCCCGAGGGCTCCGAGCGACCTCGTAACGCCGAGCCTCTGGAACTCGACAATGGTGGCACATCCGTTTCTCTCCCTCCAATACGGTGGGGGCGCGGCTGCGCATCTCGCTCCTTTTGGCCTCCTTCTCTTTCTCGCGGCGCTCGCCTCGCCGCTGCTCGCGCGCGCCTCACCGCTCAATGTCGCCGGAATCGCCGCCGGAGTTGTCACTCTTTTCATTCCCTACGGCTTTGCGGACGCGCATGCGCAACTCGCCTCCGGTGAGTCCCTACGATACGCTGCCCCTGCGATCGCCGTGGGCGCAATCGTCCTTGCGCCTCACCTGTTGCGCTTTGCTCACATTGCGCTCTGGGCATCACTCGCCGGAACGCTCGGTGAGGGCCTGCAGCTGCTCGCCGTCTATCGCGCCGACTGGCCGACGCTTTTCGCGCCGGCAGTCGCATGTGCCGTTCCGCTAACCATCGTATGCGCGCGCGTTCTCAAACGACGCCGGCTCTTGTACGTGGGCTCCGCACTTGCGATCATCGTAACGACGATGCTCGCCGGTCGCTCGACCGTAGCATTCTACACCGACTCCCTCAGCGTTCACGGCTACCGCTCGCGCATCTACGCGTGGATTGCGCGAGAGAGGCCGCCCCGGATTGCGGGTTGGGGGTTGCGCATCGGCACGGTCGCCGTGCTCTCGCCGAGCAGCCTCGGCGTCGATGTCTCCGACAGCGATCCGTGCGGCGATGCGAAGCACGCCCATGCAATTCTCGTCGCCGTCAAGGAAGCGACGCACGGAGAGCGCTTCAACGATGCTCGCATGCACGAGGCTGCGCTCTGCGGCCGCACGCTCTACCGCGATCCTCTTGCGATCGCGGTCACACCGCGCTCCTAGGACGCCGCTAGATGTTCGCGGCGACGCTCAGGCGTGGGCCGAAATGCTCGGCGTTCGACGGTGCGTTGATCGTGTTATACCAATCGTCTCCGTACCAACCGAGGCTCGCGCTGAGATGGCTCGAGAAACTCCAGTTCGCCTGCACTCCATAGGTCAAGACGTGATACGCAAGCCGTATGTTGTAGTCGTCGCGCGGAAACGGATGCGGGTTATGGAGCTCCGGGTAGTAATACAGAGATCCCGAGAACGATAGTCTGCGCGAGAAGTCCGGGAGTTTCTCGACGCCGAATCCGCCGCCGATGACGTCCGGCTCACCGTAGTTCGTCGAGTGGTAGAGGTAGGCGACACTCGCGTACCAGTGGTCGGGAGCAAACTGCACGCCGAGGCGCGCGCCGAGGTCGTACTCTGTTGCCGTAAATGCGGGGATCACGTGCTGTTGTGTTTGGTTGATCACGGTGACGAGTCCGGTGTTGTGCGGGTAGGCGAACTGATCGTCTTCACCGATCGCCACAAGCGGAATCTTCCAGAGACGAAACTCGAGGCCGACCTGAACGCCGGTCGAGCCCTTTTGAAGATTCGCACCCGCGCCCACGTTCCCCGGACTCAGCTCGTTGTAGACGACGAGAGCCGGATAGTAATCCAGTTGCACGTAGCGTTCGTACGGCGAGGGCGAGGGCGTCGGCGCGGCTTGTGCGTTCGCGACGCCGTGAGCGAGTCCAAAGAACAAGGCAGCCGAGGCAAAGAGGCAAAGCCCGAGGCTTTTCATGGTTAGGGGTCCTCAACGCGGGTAGTTTCGCGCTGCCTTACACGAGCGTGGAGGCGCTCCCTTCCTTACGGCTATGGGGTGGCTGACGGGATACGAACCCGCGACCTTCGGTTCCACAGACCGACGCTCTAACCAGCTGAGCTACAGCCACCGCGCCGGGGGGCATTCTCATTCGCCGCCGGAAACTCCCGGAAGCGAGGATGTCCACGCCCGCGATCGCCGTCGAGCGCGTTCTTGCCCCTTCGGACGAAGCGCGGCGCCTTATCGACGAACTCGACGCTGAACTTCTCGAGGGCTACGAGCCCGAGCAGCACCACGGCCTCACGTTCGATGCGATCTTTCAGCCCACGGTCCGCTTTTTTGTCGCTCGCATCGACGCTTGCGCAGCGGGTTGCGGCGGCGTCGCGCTCTTTCCAGCTTTCGCGGAGGTGAAACGTATGTACGTGCGTCCTGCGTTCCGTGGGAGCGGCGTTGTGGACGCGATCATCGATCGCCTGACCGCAGAGGCACGCACGGCCGGGCTGCGCCTGGTGCGGCTCGAGACGGGAACTCTGCAGATCGCAGCCGTCCGCTTCTACGAGCGCCACGGCTTTCACCGTTGCAGCGCATTCGAGCCCTACGACTCGATGACACCGCATGCCATCGCCACGAGCATCTTCATGGAGAAGATACTATAAACCAGAGCGTGCGCCCGGAGGGACTCGAACCCCCATCTTCGAGCTTAGAAGGCTCGTGCCTTATCCAGTTAGACCACAGGCGCGCGTTGGTCGGGGCGACACGATTCGAACGTGCGACTTTTTGCTCCCAAAGCAAACGCTCTACCAAGCTGAGCTACGCCCCGTGACCGCCTTACTATAACACCTCGCCGCAAATTTCCAACAGTGCGCGGGCGGCGGCGGCGCGGTGGCTGATCTTGTTCTTCTTCTCCTCTCCCATCTCCGAGTACGTTTGCGTTTCGCCCTTCGGAATGAAAATCGGATCGTAGCCGAAGCCGCCGGCGCCACGCTCTTCGCGCGTGATCGCGCCCTTCGCGAAGCCCTCGCCCATCCATGTTTGTCCGTCCGCGAGAATCAAGGGCATGTAGCAAACGAAGGTGGCGCTCCGTTCCTCATCCGGCACATTGCGCATTTCGCCCAGCAACAGCCGGCGGCGCGCTTCCCAGGTCGCCTCCTTGCCGCCGTAGCGCGCAGAGAGCACGCCGGGCCCTCCCCCGAGTGCGTCGACACAGAGACCGCTATCGTCGGCGATCACCGCTGCTTCGACACGAGCCGTGCGCAGTTGCTTGCGTAATGTCCGCGCTTTGAGCAGCGCATTATCATGAAACGAGTCCGCGCTCTCCTCGACGTCCGCGTAGCCGTCATAGGTCGCAAGCTCGATTGGCGAACCTGCGAAGATCGCCCGCAGCTCGCGCAGCTTACCTGCGTTCTTCGTCGCGACGTAAACGCGCGCGATCAATCCTCCAATCGCAGGACGGCCATGAATGCCTCCTGCGGGAGCTCGACACGGCCGACGCGCTTCATCCGTTCTTTGCCCGCTTTCTGCTTCTCCAGGAGCTTGCGTTTGCGCGTGATGTCGCCGCCGTAGCACTTTGCGAGAACATTTTTGCGCATCGCGGAGACGGTCTCACGGGCGACGATCTTTCCGCCGATCGCGGCCTGAATCGGCACGTCGAAGAGCTGGCGCGGTATCAGCTGCTTCAGCCGCTCCGTGAGCGCGCGCCCTCGCTGCGCGGCGCGTTCGCGCGCAACGATGAAGGAGAGCGCGTCGACCGGCTCGCCGTTGAGCAGAATCTCGAGTTTCACGAGGTCGCCCTCACGGTATCCGATCAGCTCATAGTCGAGCGAGGCGTAGCCCTTCGTGCGAGACTTCAGCTGATCGAAGAAGTCGACGATGACTTCGATGAGCGGCATCTCATACGTCAGGATGACGCGGCCGTCGTGCAAGTATTCCATTCCGGCGAGCGTGCCGCGCCGCCCTTGCGTGAGCTCCATGATCGTACCGACGTACTCGGGCGGCGTGATGATCGTTGCCTTCACGTACGGCTCTTCAATAGAGCGGAGAATGCTCATGGCCGGAAGTTTCGAGGGGTTGTCGATCATCTGCACTTCGCCGTCGGTCTTCGTGACACGAAAGACCACCGACGGTGAGGTTGCGATGAGGTCGAGCGCATAGTCGCGCTCCAGCCGCTCCTGCACGATCTCCATGTGGAGCAGCCCCAAGAAGCCGCACCGGAACCCGAAGCCGAGCGCGACGGAGCTCTCCGGCTCGTAGACGAGTGCCGCGTCGTTCAGCTTGAGCTTCTCGAGCGCGTCGCGCAACTCGGCGTATTCGACGCCCTCATTCGGATAGAGCCCGCAATACACCATGGGTACGGCTTTGCGGTAACCCGGAAGCGCCACGTGCGCCGGATTCGACGCCTCGGTGATCGTGTCGCCGACGTCGAGCTCGCCGAGCGATTTGATGTTGCCGATCACGTAGCCAACGTCACCGATGCGTAGCGCCTCCGTCGGACGCATCTCCGGCGAGAAGATCCCGACCTCGGCGCATTCAAAAACGCGCTCGTGCGCCATCGAGAGAAAGCGTGTCCCGGGCTTGAGCTCTCCGTCGACGACGCGCACGTACGAGACGACGCCGCGATACGGATCGAACTGTGCGTTGAAGACGAGCGCGCGCAGGTGGTCACGGTGTCCCTTCGGCGGTGTAATTCGCGCCACGATCGCTTCGAGGATCTCATCGATCCCCACACCGTTCTTCGCGCTCGCGAGAATGCACTCGCTGCGCTCCATGATGAGCAACTCCTCGACCTCACCCATCACCCGCTCGGGATCGGCCGCAGGCAAGTCGATCTTGTTGATGACCGGGATTACCGTAAGGTCGTGCTCGAGCGCGAGATGATAGTTCGCGAGCGTCTGCGCCTCGATGCCTTGTGCCGCGTCGATGATGAGCACCGCGCCCTCGCAGGCCGCGAGCGAGCGCGAAACCTCGTACGAGAAATCGACGTGACCGGGCGTGTCGATCAGATTTAACTCGTACGTCTCCCCATCGCGCGCGCGGTAACGGAGCGTCACCGGATGCATCTTGATCGTGATGCCGCGCTCGCGTTCGAGGTCCATCGCGTCGAGCAGCTGCTCCGACATCTCGCGAGCTTCGACGGTCTGCGTCAGCTCGAGCAGACGATCCGAGAGGGTCGTCTTGCCGTGGTCGATGTGTGCGATGATGCAGAAGTTCCGCGTCCGGCTTGCTGTTTCGAGCCGGTGCGGGTTCTCGAGCTTCACAATGCTAGTATAGCGCGCAAACGTGGTAGGTGAAGTTATAGAGCAGCGGGCGGACGAGGAACTGGAGGACGAGCAGCAAGATGAGGAACGCGATGTCGAGTCCACCGAGCGGAGGCACGATCCGCCTCAGCGGAATCAGCAGCGGCTCGATGATGCGGCCGAGAAACCGTTCGAAGCCGCCGCCGCGCAAGTCGGGAACCCACGAGAAGATGGCATAGACAAGCAAGACGATCGTGTAGAGCCAAACCGCCCAGATAAGCACTTGCCCGAGCCCGCACAGTAGAGCATCCATCGAAGAGCCTCGCTCTGCGAAGTCCTAGTGTAGGCTCGCGAGCACGGACGCCGGTATCCCGTGGAGGTACGGCGCCGGATCGATCGGGTGACCGTTGAGCATCACCTGGTAGTGCAGATGCGGACCCGTCGCAAAACCGGTCGCGCCGACGGCGGCGATTTCCTCTCCTTTATAAACGCGCTGACCGAGGTGCACGTCGATGCGCGAGAGATGCGCATACCACGTGTGATAGCCGTTGCCGTGGTCGATGTCGATCTTCAAGCCATAGCTGCCGTCCCAACCGGCCGCAGCAACGGTGCCCGCCGCTGTCGCGTGCACTTCGGCGCCATACGCGGCGCCGAGATCGACGCCTGGATGAAACTCGACGTCGGGATAGGTACGCCAGCAGAAGCATCCCGTGATCGCTGCCCCGTCGACCGGATCGATCGAGGGGATGAACGCGAGCAGTCGTTCCTGCGCGAGCTCTCTGATATGGCGCAGGTTCAAAACGCGCCGCACGAGTTCATGTTCTCGCACCGCCTCGTCCAACAGGGCCGCCGATGGCGACGCGAGCGAGGCGACGTGCGTTTCCAACGTCCTGAGGCTCTGCGGTCCCGTCCATGAAACCTTGTGTGAAGGCCGCGCTGTGGGTTTCGTAGGCTTCGCTACCGCGGGTGCGCCGATAAGCCGGCCGATCTCCTGATCCTCCCGCTGTACGCTCTGAAGCCGCCTGTTGAGCACCTCGGTCTGGCTCGTGATACGAGCGATCGCAGCCCGCTCTTGCGAGGCTTTCACGATTTGGAGCCCTGCGAAGACCAGCGCCGCGAGCACGGACGTTCCCAGCAGCCCAGCGACAACTGCAAGATGGCGCTTGCGGACGACGAGACGATGGATGACATCGCCCCTCTGCGGCACGATCTTGATGTAGTAGCGGTCGTCGCTCACGCTCGTCGTGCCATTTCGAT
>JASHTE010000025.1 GCA_030040695.1 Vulcanimicrobiota bacterium
GCACATCGGCAACGAATCGCTTCGCAACCTTGTCGAACCGCAAGCCTCTCATAGGCACTCCATTCGCCCGAACCTCAGCATCGCTTTGAAACCCTAGCGAACGTTCCGCCTCGTCGCGATGGTCTCCTGACTTCACTTTCCATCAGGAGGCCTCGATGCAGACGACCATTGCTCCTCGCCGGACGCTCGAGTTCGGCATCTACCGCGACGGCGACAACAATCTCGACGCAATTCAAGAGTCCGCGGTCGTGCAGGCGGTCGGTGTTTCACGCCATGACTCGCGTGTCGCCTTCGCTGTCGAAGACACGACCGCGCACGGCGGCGACAGGCTCGGAACCGACCGCTTCGACGTCGCCGACGGTCGCATCACCCATGCACGCTCCGGCTCGGCGCAGGAGATGAGCGACCCGCAGACGCTCACCGCCTTCGTCGCGCACGCACTCGATGAAGCAGAGGCGTGCGGTGCGAGTCAGACATGGCTTGACCTCGTCGATCACGGCGGCGGCGACGGCGGCGGGCTCGAGACGAGCGACGGACGCGTCATGCCGATGCCGCAGATCGCGTCGGCGATCGCCGACGGCACCGCACTCCATGCGCGCGCGCATCCCGAGGATGCGGGGCGGCGCATCGACGGCGTCGTTGCGAACCAATGCCTCATGGCGACGATGGGCTTCGCCGATGCGCTCTCCCGCGCCGGGGTCCGGTATCTCGCCGCAAGCCCGGAGACGATGGTCGCTCCCGGTGTTCCCACAGGTGTCGCGCACGCAATAGCGGCACACGAGTCGGATCCGGAGCTCATGGCGCACGCCATAGTCGGCGACGTCATGGGAACTGAGTACGGCGTGGACCCGTTCGAAGCGTACGCTCCGGCCGCTGCCTTCGACGTGCTCGACCTCGATCCACAGAAGATCGCGCGCGCTGAAAGCGCGATCAAGCGCCTCAACGACACGCTCGCAGCGAACGCCTCTAACCCGAGCATCCGGCGCGCGATTCGTGAAGACATTGCAAGCGTCGACGGCATGGCGCGCATCCCGCAGAGCAAGGGACTGCCGTGGCGCGCCGACCGCCCTGCGATGGCCGTCTACGATCGCATCGCGAGCGACGCGCGGTTCGATGCGCATCTTCGCAACGAGGCGCGAACGGCATCGGGCGCCGTGCGCGATCTCGTGCTGGCGCATCGC
Source organism: Vulcanimicrobiota bacterium (assembly GCA_030040695.1). Lineage (GTDB taxonomy): Bacteria > Vulcanimicrobiota > Vulcanimicrobiia > Vulcanimicrobiales > Vulcanimicrobiaceae > Tyrphobacter. The sequence continues at coordinate 1,182 of JASHTE010000025.1, forward strand.
GAGAGTGCGCACTTCGGGCCGCTCGGCGGTGCGGATTATCGCGACGCCGTCGGCCCTACGGTGCATCTCCCCACATCGCGCAAGCAAATCGATCCGTGGGCGCCTGCCGTGGGGGAGACCAACAACGCGTTCTACGGCGCTGTGGACGCGCCGTCGCTCACGCGCGCGATCGCATGATGCTCTACGGTCTCAGGATCGCTCTAGGGCAGGATGATTGCTCGGGCCTCGAGCGCCTGGCGAGCGATCGCAGCGAGCGCCTCCAAGTGCGCCTGCGTCATCTCGTCAAGCCCTCGGCGCGCGAGCGCCGCGTCGGCATCGCTTTCCAAATGCGCAAGCTGCAAACGCGCAAGCGCCTGCGCGTCGCTCGGCGTTCCCTCCATGGGGAGGGTCCAGAGCTGCGCAAGCCGTCTCGCGTACCGAATCTGCAAGTCCCGTCGCACGACGCCGTCGCGCGACGAGAGATCGCCGAAGATCGAGGCGTGCGCCCAATCGAAGAGGTCGGTGAGGCTCATCGTCGCGCCGGGCCGGTACTTGAAGGCGAGATCGTCGATCCGTTGCAGCGTGAGCGGAGCGAAGAGCTCGTTCAACACCGACTCCTGTGCCGCAGCGGCGATCTGTGAGACGGCGACGTCGTGGCGCGGCGTCGGATCGTACGCCCACGTTGCATCGATGAAAGCGCTCACCTCCGAGTAGGTGAGATGCGTCAACACGGTGGGATTGAATGCCCAAGCCCGATCGGAAAAGAGACCGTCGCCGAGCATGTGCCAGGCGCGCTCTTCCTCCGCGCGGGAAACCGGCGTCAGCGGCGCAACCGCATGCGGGTCGCCGGCGGCGGCGCGCGAAAGATACTCCCCGCCGATCGTATGTGCAGCCATCGACATGCACCGCAGATACGTTGTCATCGGCACCAAGAAGGCGCGACGCGCTTCGTCGTAGGCTTGTCCGTACGCCGGGAAACGCTCGTTCACGGCATTCATCAACCCGCGCATCATCGTCACTTGCCCCTGACACCACGTCAGCGGCTGATTCGTCAAGTCGTACTGTGCGACGCGCGGATCGATGGCGTGACCGCTCCAGAACTGCACGTCCTCGTCTGAAGCGAAGCGGTACGTAGGATTGCTCCACATCGAGGCGATCCGCCGCAGCGCGGGAAGCTCTTCCTCCGGCGTCGAGGCTCCGGGCACGTACGAGTAACCGTATTCGATCGCGTGGTAGTCGTACGGACCGAGAACGAGTTGCACGTAGTCGCCTTGCGGCGTGCCCTTCGGCCAAATATTTATGGGCGAGTAGGCCATGACCGACGTGGCAACACCGTAGCGGCTTGTGAAGGCGCGGCTTTGGAGATCGCGCGCCGTGTAGGCCATCGCGGCGATGAAGTTGTGCTGGAGGCCCATATCGTGCCCCGACTCGTGGAGCACGACGGCGCGAATCTCTTGGAGCGTAAAGGCGCGCTCTACCGCCGCGCTGTCGTGCAGACCTCGCGCCGGCGCGATGATGTAGCGGTAGATGCGTCCGCTGAGCCCGAGAACCGCGTCGACGTTCACCCCGACGTTGATCTCTTCACCGGTTCTCGGGTCCGTCACGATGAGCGCCTCTGCACCGTACTGTGGCGACGTCGTGTCGATCCAGCGAATGACGTTGTGGCGAATGTCCTCCGGATCCCAACTCGGGTCGTCAGGCTGTTGCCGAACCTCGATCGCATCGAGGATGCCCACCCGACGAAACGCATTATTCCAGGTCAGGACCGCATCACGAACCGTCGCTCGGTACGCGGTCGGAATGTCACTGCTCAGATAGAACACGATGGGGTTTGTCGCCGCAGATGGCCGGCCCGGGTGCTCGGGCGCGAAGTTCCAGCGCGAGATATAGTACAGGCTGCGCGCCGGATTGCGATCGGTGCTGAAGTTGACGAGCGGCTGTTCGAAGTATCCGATTCTCGGATCGGCGATGCGCGGCATGTAGCCGTCGTGCGGCGCTGCGATAATGTTATAGGTCATCGCGATCTCGAGGCTGCGCGCGTCGGGAGCGTTGTCGACGTTGTTCGGGTTATCGTTCACCCACGTCTGCGTCACGTGCAGCACGTCGTTCTCAGAAAAGCTCTTCGTCCCAGTGAAGAGCGAACGCGACGCGTCAAGACGGTAACGGCTCTCGGAGCCGAAAAATATGAACCCCCCTATTCCGCCGATCTGCGCCGCATAGTCGGCGACGTCGCCGAGGAAAGGTGACGCAGAGATGACGACCGTATTCGCGTCCTCCGCGACGACCGGCGTGACGGCGATGATCGAGCTCGGAAGCGACTGCTCCGTTCCTGTCGCCTCAGGGCTTTCGGGCTGCACGTGCGCATACGTGTTGGGCCAACGCAGTACGACATTGTTCCCGTAGCGCTCGAAGCGCATGATGCGCGCGGGCGCGACGTACGGCTCGCCTTGCGCGGGGCCGAGCCCGCCGAGTCCGCTCGAGGGCACCGACGTCTCGATGAAATCCTCTCCCAGTTGAGACGTCGAAAGCGCGAGATAGACGCTCCCCGCCTTCGTGATGATTGGGATCAACCCGGATTGCACCGACGCCCCGGTGACGAAGCTATCGTAGGCGCTCGGCGTCGCCGTCGGCCGCGGTGTCGGGGTCGCCTGCCCGAGCGCAGGCGCAGCAACCGCGGCAAAGATTACACAAAGGCACAGGCAAAGAGAACATCTCCGTATCATGCAGGAGCTTTACGCTCATGAATGATGGGGTTCCTTGCTTTGTCAAGAGCGTCTCGCCAAACATTTATCGTCGCAGTTCGACGTTCGGGTAGATCGGGCGGTTGACGAGGCGCTCGAGATCCTCGATGCGCGCGGTGAGCACGACGTCGGCAAAGCGTTTGAAGCTCTCTCGCTCGGCCTCGCCTTCCGCGAAGCGTTCGTTGCGCGTCATGTCGATCTTTCCCGAGACCGGAAGGAAGTGCATGTAGCGCCCTTCATCGTCCTCGAGGCTCTCGACGAGGTCTTCATCTTCAAAGATGCGCACCGCGGCGGCGATGGTTCGCTCGTTTGCCTTGTCGATATCGAGTGTGCGCGCGATCTCGACGAATGACGCGCGGAGCGTGCCGTTCCTGGCGAGCGCCCTCATCTCGGCGTAGAGCCGTCGAAGCACAAACAGCGTCGGCGCTTCGCGGTCGATGATGAACTCATTGATGCGGCGGTCGCTCTCGCTGAAGAGCAAATGCACGTACGCGGCCTCGCCGTCGCGACCCGCGCGCCCCGCCTGTTGATTGAACTCCGTAAAGTTGAAGTTGAGATGGTAGAGGACGACGTGGCGCACGTCGGGCAGGTCGATGCCCTCGCCGAACGCCGACGTCGCGACGACGGCGCGCAACGCGCCTTCCCGAAAGTACTGCTCGACCTCTCGTCGCGCAGCCGCCGGCATTCCAGCGTGGTAGAACATCGTCTCGCCCTTCCTCTTTGGGAGCGTGCGCCGGAGCTGCTCTGCGAGTTTACCGACTTCGCTCCGTGAGTTGCAGTAGATGATGGCCTTACCGCCGTCTTCGAGCGCCTCGCGCAGATAGGCGATCTTGTCGGTTCTGCCGCGCGCGTCGACCAGGTGTAGATTCTCGCGGATGGTCGGATCGATGACCCAGGCATCGATGCGCAGGTGCTGCCGGATGCGTGCGAAGGCTTCCTCTGCCGCCGTTGCGGTGAGGGCGAGGACCTGTGGGTTGCCGAGTGCAGCGATCGTGCCGCCGATCGCGGCATAGGCGGCGCGGTGACGCGACTCGTGCACGTGATGCGCCTCGTCGACGACGACGAGCGACGGCGCGCTCGTGCCGGTAAACGCGTCGCGGTGAAAGGCGAGGAACTCTGGCGTTGCAAGCACGATGTCCCACGCGCCTTCGCGCAGGGCCGCAAACAGATCGTCGCGCTCGCGCTGATCGATGGAGCCGTTCGCGCGCAGAATGCGTAGGCCAAACTGATCGAGACGCCGCTGCAAGGCTTCGTATTGGTCGTTGGCGAGCGCGCGGAGCGGGTAGATGGCGAGCGTTTTCCCCGCTGCGCCCAGCGCTCGCAGCACGGCCGGATGTTGAAAGCAGAACGACTTGCCACGCCCCGTCCCAAACAACGCGAGCGTGTTCCTTCCCTCTCCCAGGCGCTCGAGCACCGCGCGTTGGTACTCGTGAGGCTGTGCAGTTCCGATGAGCGCGGCCCGCACCGTCTCCGCGTTGCCGTCCCAGGAGTCACGCAGCGCCTTCGATGTCTCCGATCTGCGAGCCACCGTCGCGTCGGCATCGCGCTCGATGAAGATGTTGACGCCGCGATACCGCTGCTTGTCATCCTGAGCCCGCTTGGGGAGGCCGGTGAGGTTCTCGATGCGCGCCCGGTAGCGCGCGCCGGCATCAATCAGCGGCGCGAGATGCTTTGCGATGCCGGCGCGGACGTAACCGAGCCGCAGTGCACCGTAGAAAACCGCAATTGCGTTTGGGTCTTTCTCGTGCTCGGGCTCGCGAACGAGATCGAGAGCCGTTCCCTCGCGCAGGCCAGCGATCGCGTCCTGGCGCCCCTCGAACGACACACCGACGATCTTCGAGTGAAACTGCGTTGCGTCGCCGATCGTCGCGTACGGATCGCGCAGGTACTCGTCACGCTGCGCAAACGTCGCGTCGACGAACGAGGTGACATCGCTCTTGTCATCCCGAGCCGAGCTGCCGCTCTTGTCATCCCGAGCCGAGCTGCCGCTCTTGTCATCCCGAGCCGAGCTGCCGCTCTTGTCATCCCGAGCGGAGCGCCGGAGGCGCGCAGTCGAGGGACCACCTGCGACTTCGGCGAGCGCCCTCTCAAAGGCCGCCTCCGATTCGGTGGGCGTCGGAAGTGCGTTACGCCTCTTCGTTCTCGTCGCGCTCGATCTCGACCGGCATAGATTCCGGCTCGAAGCCTTCGAGGTTCAGACGAATCTCCTCGTGGCCTTGCTCGAGCGCAGCCTCGTGCAATCCTTCCTGTTCGGCGTCGAGCGGATCGTATTCTTCCGCGACTGCGGTCGTCGCCTCGCTGCGCTTGCGGCGATAGTGCGAGGACGTGCCCTGCTGTGGCACGGCGCGTGCCGCCTTCTCCTTTGCCCGCCGCTCACGGCGCGCGGCGATGATGTCCTCGCGCGCACGGCCCCCGCGCTGTGCGGCGCTGCTGTCGGAGCGCGAAGCGGTACGGTCGGGCACGCGCGCAGCGGCGCGAAGACGAGCGGCGTGCTCGAGTTGACGCTTCCTGAACGCGAGCACGAGCGGTGCCGAATAGAAGATCGAATGATAGCCGCCCGAGCAGATGCCGACGAGCAGGGCGAAGCCGAAGTTCTTTAAGCTTGCGCCGCCGAGAGCGAGTAACGCCACGAGCGTAATCACGACAGTCGCGAGCGTATTGACGGAGCGCGTCATCGTCTGCTTTATCGACTCGTTCACGATGTAGTCGTACGGCTTGTCGTGCATGAGCTTCGTATTCTCGCGTATTCGGTCGAGAATGACGATCGTGTCCATGACGGAGTAGCCGATCACGGTGAGGACGGCTGCCAGGAAGGCGTCGTCGGCCTGCCGCCCGGCGAGCGCGTAGATGCCGATCATCATCAGCGCATCGCGCGCGAGCGCGATGACCGTAACGAGACCGAAGATGTAGTTCCAACCGAAACGGAAGGCGATGTAGAGAAACTGGATCGAGAGCGCGATGACGAGCGCCTCCAACGCATCGCGTAGATACTCGGCGCCGAGCGATGGCCCGACGGAGGTGATTTGCGAGGCGTTGTGATCGATCGGCGCTACCGTTCCGAGCGCGTCCCACAGCTGCTGCGCGTTGTTCGCCAAGGCTGTTTGCGTGTCGATGACAACCTCGTTACCTTTGGCGCCCGCGGTCGTGATCTGCGTTCCGACGAGCGCAGGCCTCATGCTCGCGAGCGCTTTGGCGACTTCGGGAATCGTCACCGGCTTCGTAAAGGTGGCTTGAACGTCGGTGCCGCCCGTGAACGACAGGCCGAGCCGCAGCATGTGGGACGGTTGGAAGCCGTTGCCGCCTTGGAACCCGTGGTAGATCATCGCGCCGAGACCGCACGCGATGATGAGGTACGAGATCGCAGAGACGATCCTGAACCAGCCGACGATGTTCCAGTTAAGACGCCGGAAGAACATTAACTCGACGCTCCCCCGGTTGCGGCCTTCGAGAAGATCCCGACGTCGTCGCGCTTCACGCCGTAGAGCCCCGGTGCGGTAGCGAGGTCATTGTCGACGAGCGCGTCGACGAAGAAGCGCGTCACGAAGACCGCAGTCACGAGCGAGACGACCGTACCCCAGAAGAGCGCGAACGCAAAACCCTTGACGGTGCCGGTGCCGAGCATGTAGAGCACACCCGCGCCGACGATCGTCGTGAAGTGGCTATCGAAGACGGCGGTGAAAGCACGCTGGAATCCGACGCGCACCGCCGCGCGCAGCGTTTTGCCGTTCCAGAGCTCCTCTTTGATGCGTTCGAAGATGAGAACGTTTGCGTCGACCGCCATGCCGATCGAGAGCACGAAGCCCGCGATCGAGGGAAGCGTCAAGGCAGACTGCGAGACCGTGAAGATCGAGAGCATCACCAGCACGTAGACGGCGAGCGCGACATCGGCGAGGAAGCCCGGCAGGCGATAGGCGGCAATCATGAAGACGAGCACGAGGCATAGACCAAGTGCGGCAGCTTTGAGCGATTTCACGAGATCGATCTTGCCGAGCGTCGGCCCGATCGACTCGTTCTCGATGATCCGAATCGTGACGGGAAGTGCGCCTGCGTTCAGCTCGTTTGCGAGCTCGATCGTCTGCTGCTGCGTAAAGTTGCCCTCGATTTGCCCGTTACCGAAGATCGCGCTCTGAATGACCGGCGCCGAAATGTAGCGATGGTCGAGGAAAATTCCGAGGAGCTTGCCGACGTTGGCGCTGGTGATCTTTCCGAAACGAGCCGCATCTCTGGTTTGGAAGAGCACGACAGGCGAGCCGCCCTGCTGATTGTATCCCGATTGCGCGCCCTTGAGATCCTTGCCGGAGTAGATGACCGGGCCCGAGCGGTCGTACGCAGTCTGCGCGACGTACTTCTCCGCAGCGGCGCGCTGCTTCGCCGTGATCCCAGGCTGCTGGAGCACTTGTAGGTTCTGCTCGGCAAGCGCTTCGACGTTCGGCGGGACGATCTTGAACTCGAGCACGGCAGCGGTCTCCAGCAGATGCTGTGCCTCCGCTGTCTGGCTCTGATTCAATCCCGGCAACTCGGTGAGAATGCGGTTCGGCCCAAAGGCTGAGATCGTCGGCTCGGCAACGCCAAGGCTGTTGATGCGGCGATCGATGATCTGGATCGTCTCCTGCTGCACCTGTTGCGTGATCTGAGGCACTTCCGCCGTCGGGTAGAGCTGCAGGAGCAGACGCGAGCCG
>JASHTE010000026.1 GCA_030040695.1 Vulcanimicrobiota bacterium
GCAATCACCGGTATCGTCATCGCAGGTCTCACTGCGGCGATCGGGTTCAAGTACCCGCTTATCATCGGCCTCATCTCAGCGGTCGCCTACGCCGTTCCGGTGATCGGCATGGCTGTCGCACAGGTCATCGCGCTCGTGCTTTGTGCGCCGCAAGGCGGCTGGATGATGCTGTGGGTGCAGGTGATAATGTTCTGCATGGCGCGCATCAGCGATATGGTGCTGGTGCCGCGTATCATGGGCAGCTCGATCGGCGTCTCACCGATCGGCGTGATGTTCGCGGTCTTTGCGGGCGGCGAGCTCTTCGGTATCCCAGGACTGATCTTGGGAATTCCAGCGGCTGCCTTCGTGAAGATCCTCTGGCGCTACCTCAGCCCCTGGCTCTACAGCGCTAAAGACAAATCCGCAGCTTCATAGCGCCTTCATCCATCGCAGGACGTCGGCTGCAACGCGCGGATCGATGAGAGCCGGGACCGCGTACTCGGCAAAGCTATCACTCGGTTCGCTTGGCGGCACCGTCAAGAAGAGATGGTCATCGCCTTCGAGCACGTCGACGGTGAGGCGCCTGTGGTCGGCGTTTGCGGCGTCGGTCAAGAAATGAAGGTCGGACGGCAGCACTTGAACGTCGTGCGTCCCTTGCAGGATAAGGATCGGTACGTCGACGTTCGCGATGACCTGCGCCGGATCGATCCCGAGGTAGGCCGCGAGTCCGTGCAAGATCGCCTCGCGCTGCGCGGGCGCCAGCGACATGCGCTCGGACTGTTCGTCGATGATTCGCTCCATCGGTACCGCCGGCGGCGCCATCAAGATGATGCCGGCGAGGCCCGAGATCGTCGGCGCGATGAGCGGCACAACGAGGCCGCCCTCGCTGTGGCCGAGGAGAAAGATTCGATTCGGATCGACTTCGGGCCGGCGCCGCAAGAAGGCGACGGCAGCGCGCACGTCGTCGCCGAGCACGTGCCAATCCTCGGTCGGCGTCCCCGTGCTCTCTCCTATCCCGCGCTTGTCGTAGCGCAGCACGACGACGCCGTCGTTTGACAGCGCGTTGCTCAGATCGAGGAAGACGGCGTTCGGGCCGACCCTCTCGTCGCGATTATCGGCACCGCTACCGTGGACGAGCACGACGGCCGGCAATGGTCCGTGACGATCGTCCGGGATTGTGAGCGTCCCCGCTAGCACCGCACCCGTGGACGCAAACGAAACAGCGGTGCTCGCGAAACGCGGCGACGGCGTCGGGTAGGGCGTGGGCTGTGGAGCCGGCGTCGTAACCGGTCCGCCTCCTCCGCGAGAGAACGTCAACGGAAAACTTTGGCCGCTCTGAGTGAACGTACCGACGATCGAGTTCGCGCCGATCACTCCACGATACGAAGCGCCGATTCTCGCGATCGCGAACGTTAGCACGCCACCGGCTGCAGATATGCTCGTCATCGGAATACCGAACGCGCCCTGCGCCGGGCTGTCGAGCGTTGCGGCGAGCGTTCCGTCCGACGCGCGATTGACGTGAAGGACGAGCGGCAGCGACTGGCCTTGAACGCTCAACGCTCCGGACCATGCTCCCGCGACGTCCGTCGAAGGCGACGGTGACGCTGCGAGTGTCAACGAGATGAGCGCGCAGCACAGGGCGACGCGTGTTCCACGAGATCGGTTGGCCATTACATTACCTCCGGTGCACGGACGCCGAGCAATCCAAGAATGATCGCGAGCACGTGCTGCGAGGCGAGAGAGAGCGCGAGACGTGCGAGGCGCAACTCGCGCTCCTCCGCCAAGATGCGGCACTCGGTATAAAACTGGTGAAAGTCGCTTGCAACATCGCGGGCGTAGCGCGCGAGGAGATGCGGTGAGAGCTGCTCTACGACCTGCTGGGTAAGCCGCGGCAGCTCTGCAAGCCGGCGCGCGAGCGCAATTTCAGCCGGATGCTGCAACGTGGAGAGCGCCGCCGTGCGCGCGGCCGCAACATCGGCCTTCTCCGCTTTGCGCACAACCGAGGCGATGCGGGCATGGCCGTACTGCACGTAGTAGACCGGGTTCTCATTGCTCTGCTCCACCGCGAGCTTGAGGTCGAACGTGAGGGGCGAATCGGTGGCGAGCATCGCAAAGAAGAAGCGCGTCGCATCGAGGCCAACTTCGTCGACGATCTCATCGAGCGTGAGAATGTGCCCGGCGCGCTTGCTCATTGCGACGCGCTCGTCGCCTCGCATGAGCGTCACTTGCTGGGAGATCAACACTTCGAGCCGGCCCGGATAGCCGAGAGCGCGCGCGAGGCCTTGCAGTCGTCCGATGTAACCATGATGATCGGGGCCGAGAATGTCGATCACCCGTTCGGCGCGGCGGAGCTTCTCGTAATGATAGGCAACATCGGTACAGAAATATGTTGGGCGTCCGTCGGAGCGAACGAGAACGCGGTCCTTGTCGTCGCCGAACTGCGTTGCGCGGAAGAAGAGTGCACCATCCTCTTCGTACGTGAGGCCGAGCTCCTTCAGACGAGCGATGCCCGCGGCGATGTGGCCGCCTTCGTGAAGCGCGCGCTCGCTCTGCCAGAGATCGTAGTGTACGCCAAAACGCTCCGCGCTGCGCTGCTGATCGGCGACGATCCGGTCACGCGCGAACTGCGCCATGAACGCGAGGCGTTCGTCCTCGGTCATGGTTGCGATGCGCTCGCTCTCCGGCTGGAGCGCGCTCGCAATCTCGACGAGATAATCGCCGGGATATCCGTCTTCCGGAAACGGATACGCGGGATCGGAGAGCTGACGGTGCCGTGCGTCGACGGAGCGGCCGA
>JASHTE010000202.1 GCA_030040695.1 Vulcanimicrobiota bacterium
GCGCGCAGAGGACGCGACGCAACTTGAAGTCGTCTCCCAAGGTTCGAGTGACGTCGTGCAGGGAAGCAGCGCCGACGTCTCCGTGTGGGTCGACCGCGATCGTTACCACCCCGGCGACCCGATACGTGTCGATGCGAGCGCCCCCGGGTCGGGCGGCGACGCCCTTTTGACGTTGGAGGGTGCGTCCGGCGTGCAGAGTGCAATCGTGCGCGTGGTAGGGGGCCACGCGTCGGCGGTCTTTCGAGCAGTCGATGCTCCCGGCGCCGTTGAAGCCGGTGCCGCCTTCGTGCGCGACGGATCCGTCGCGACCAACGGCGTTCCGCTGACGGTCGAAGGAACGGATCGGGCCACGACCGCCTCGCTCGGTATCGATCCGACCCCCAGTGCCGGCGGCGACGTTACATTGATACTGCAAGGCACCGGGAACTCGCCGGCAACCTTCGCCGTGCGTCTCTCGAGCGGCGAGCCTTCCGGCAGCGCGCTCTTCACCTCCGTTCCCGACCTCTTGGCCTTCGACGTCAGCAGCACGCAGACGAGCGCACCGGAGTCGGTGACCTGGCACCCCTGGGTCGACTCGACCGGCGATCATCCACTCGTGCTCGACTTCGTGCGCCGAACAGAGCCGCCGCCGGATCTCACGATCGCCGAAGCAGATACGCATTCGGTATCGTGGAGCATCACGCGCGGCGAGGGACCGCTGAACGTTCAACTTCCGGCGCAGCCGGGGCACTACACGCTCTCGGTTCTCGAAATCGCGGACGACGGACGCATCGTCGCCGCCTCGCAGAGCATCGATCTTCCTTGAAGAGGCTGCTACTGCTCGACGCGTACGGGCTGATCTATCGCGCTTTCTTTGCCCTGCCGCTGCTCACGACTGCGAAAGGCCAGCCGATCAACGCCGTCTACGGTTTTACCATGATGCTGAACAAAGTCATCGCGGAGGAGAAGCCGTCGCACGTCATTGCAGCCTTCGATAAGGGGATGCCCGCATATCGCGTAGCGCTCTATCCGCAGTACAAGGCCCAACGGCAGACGATGCCCGAAGACCTGCGAGGTCAGTTCGCGCTCGTGCGCCGCGTGCTCGAAGCCTACGGTATACCCGTTGCCGAGATCGAGGGGGAAGAGGCCGACGACGTGATCGCAACGCTCGCCACCAAGGCGGAGGCGCAACGTGCGCAAACACTCGTACTGACCGGAGACCTCGACCTCTTGCAGATCGTCGACGAGCGCACCACCGTGCTCGCAACCCGGCGCGGCATCACCGATCTCGCGCGCTACGACGGTGCGGCAGTGATGGAGCGCTTCGGTCTCGTTCCCTCGCAGCTCGCCGATTATCGCGGCCTCAAAGGCGATCCGTCCGACAACCTACCCGGCGTTCCGGGGATCGGCGAGAAGACCGCCTCGAAGTTGTTGCAAGCTGCGGGAACGCTCGACGCGCTCGTCGCGGATCCGGCGCGCGCCGGCTCTCCGAAGCTGCAACGCCTCATCGAAGAGTACGGCTCGCAGGCGCAGCTCTGCCGCGACGTCTCGCGCGCCGATCGCGACCTCGCAGTCGAGATCGACTGGGAGCGCAGTCGTTACGAGTCGCCTTCGGACGCGGCCCTCTATCCGCTCTTTCGCGAGCTCGAGTTCAAGACGCTCCTCGCGAAGTTGAAGCCGCCCGAGGACCTGCCGTTGCTCGCAGGCGGCGAGCAGATGAGCGGCACGTATCGCAGCTACGTCGCGTCCGTCGATCCTCCGGAGTTCACGCGGCTTGCACAGGAGCTGCAAGCGATGGCGAACGCAGATCACGTCGCGCTCGCGTTGCACGAAGGCGCCCTCGGCGTGAGCTCGCGTGCCGGCGAGGGACTTTCGTTCTCGATCGAGGCGCTCGCGCACGAGCCGGTGCGCGCTGCGTTCAGCGCGGCACTCGGAAGCGCGCGGCGCCGGGCCGTCCATGACGCGAAGCGCGCGGAGCATGCGTTGCACGCGCACGGGATTACGGCACGCTTCGAGGATGACACGATGCTCGGCGCGCATCTTCTGAACCCATCGCGCTCGTTCGCGGATGTCAACGATGCGCTCGCCGAGCTGCTCAACGTGGGCCCGCTGCAGGAGGCCGCCCCAGTTGCAGATGCGACGTTGCAGCTCGCGCAACGCATCGGCGAGCGGCTCGACGAGCGAGATCAGCGCGCACTCTACGAGGAGGTCGAAGTTCCACTCGCGCCGGTGCTCGCGACGATGGAGCGTGCCGGCATCGCGATCGAATCCTCCGAGCTCGATCGCCTCGGCGGCGAGATCGATGGCGCGGTCGAGCGTCTCCAGCAGCGCATTTACGACTTCGCGGGCGAAGAGTTCAACATTGGCTCGCCGCAACAGCTCGGCAACATTCTCTTCGGCAAGCTGCAAATTCCAGGGAGCAAGAAGACGAAGACCGGGTGGGCGACCGGCGTCGAGGTACTCTTCGCGCTCGCCCGCGAGTATCCGATCTGCGCGCTCGTCCTCGAGTGGCGCGAGATGACGAAGTTGAAGAACACCTACGTCGACGTGATCCCACAGCTCGTCGATCCGCGTGACGGCCGGCTCCACACGATCTTCAATCAGACGGCAACCGCGACCGGACGCCTCTCCTCGACGAATCCGAACCTGCAGAACATTCCCGTGCGCGGCGACCTCGGCCGGCGGATTCGGCGCGCCTTCGTCGCGAAGAGCGGCGGATACGTGCTGTTGACTGCGGACTACAGTCAGATCGAGCTACGGATCATGGCGCATCTCTCCGGTGACGAGGCGATGCGCAGCGCGTTCGAGGAAGGACAAGACATTCACGACTTCACCGCGCGGCGTCTCTTTAGTGTCGCCGCGGGCGAGCACGTCGACCCCAACCAGCGTCGCATGGCGAAGAGCGTCAACTTCGGCTTGCTCTACGGAATGTCGGATTTCGGCCTCGCTCAGCGACTCGAGATATCGCGCGCCGAGGCGAAGGAGATCACCACCGCCTATTTCGCACGCTTTCCGTCGGTGCGCGCGTACATCCACAAGACGCTTCAGGAGGGAAGACGCAACGGCTACGTCGCGACGATTCTGGGCCGGCGCCGCTACATGCCCGGACTCACCTCGTCGAACTTTGCGGTTCGAAGCGCCGCGGAGCGGGAGGCAACGAACGCGCCGTTGCAAGGAAGCGCGGCCGACCTCATGAAGCTCGCGATGGTGCGCGTCGACCGCGGCATACGCGAGGGAGGCCTCGACGCGGCGATGCTGCTGCAGATTCACGATGAGCTGATCTTCGAAGTGCACGAGCGCGACCTGCACGCGACGGCGCATCTCGTGCGAAGCGCGATGGAGGGGGCGATGAAGCTCAACGTTCCGCTGGAGACGACGCTTAAAGCGGGCGTAAACTGGTACGACGTGGAGCCGCTGAGGAACGTCTGATGTTCGGCGCAATGCTCCTCGCAGCCGCCACCGTGCTGCCCTCACCGAATCCGCCGCTCCCGATGACGCTCGTCGAGGCACCGGGTGCACAGCTCCGGCTGGAGACTGCTTCGACACCCGCGGAACGTGCGCGCGGCTTGATGAGCCGGACCTTCATCCCTCCGCACACGGGCATGATCTTCGTCTTTGATGCGGACGCACCGATCTCGTTTTGGATGAAAGATACGCTCGTGCCGCTAGACATGGTGTTCGTTGCGAGCGATGGGGTCGTGCGGAAGATATTCGCCGACGTTCCGGTGCTCTCGCCGAACGTTCCGGATGCAGATATTCCTTTGGAGTCGGCGAGCGCGCGATACGTGATCGAGCTGCCCGCCGGAGAGGCCGCACGCGACGGCATCGTGCCCGGCGTGCGACTACGCTTTGCCCGAGCTCCCTGAAGCAGAGACGATTGCTCGCGGGCTCGATCGACGGCTGCGAGGTGCAAAGATCCACCGCGTCGACGTGCGTAGCCCGAAGAACGTCGCGGCGCCGGCGGGCCTTGACTTTTCGCGTGCGCTCGCGGGCGAGCGCATCCATAGCGTCACCCGGCGCGGCAAGTACGTCGTGCTCGTGCTCGCGTCGAGACGGCTTGTCGTCGTCGGCCTTCGGATGACGGGGCGCATCCTCGTCGGGGCGCCCGGTGAGCATGCGCCCGCGGGTACGCACGTGGTCATCGAGCTCTCGGGGAGGCGGGTGCTGACCTTCGCCGACGTACGGACGTTCGGGCGAATGCGCCTCGTGGAGCGCGGCGAGGCGTGGGATCGGATGCTGGGAATCGAGCCTCTTGACGAAGGCTTTACAGTCGAGGCCTTTACGGCTATGCTGGCGGGACGGAAGACACCGGTCAAGGTCCTGTTGCTCGACCAGCACCGCATCGCAGGCATTGGGAACATCTATGCGTGCGAAGCGTTATGGAGAGCGGGGGTTCGCCCGAGCCGCCCGTCGGCCTCGCTTTCGAAGGCGGCTGCGAAGAAACTTCACGACGCCATCGTCGAGGTTCTCCGGCAAGCGGTGACGCTTCGCGGCTCGTCCATCGACGACTACGTCGACGCGAGCGGATTGCAGGGCGAGTTCCAGGACACGCTTTCGGTCTACGGACGCGAAGGCGCCGCGTGTCCGCGTTGCGGCAAGTCGATCGTTCGGACGGTGCTTGGCCAGCGTGGAACGTGGTGGTGTCGCACGTGTCAAAAATAAAGAAAGGTTACAATCAACATCACAACCACGCAACTATCACCAACAACTATTGAGGAGGATCAACTCGCACTAGAGCAGCGGCTCTACGAAGAGTCGCTGAAGGTTCTCGACGAGGGCCAGGTGCTCACCGGCACGATCGTCCAACGGGACAAAGAAGAGCTGCTCGTCGACGTCGGCGGAAAGTCTGAAGGCGTTCTTCCTTTCAAGGAGCTCTCGCTCGCGGTCGATCCCAAGACGTTGCGCGTCGGCGATCGTCTCGAGGTCATGGTGCATCGCATCGACGAGCTCGACGGCACGCTCTTCCTCTCCGAGCGCCGCGCGCGCGCGCTGAAGACGTGGGAGCAGGTCATCGAGGCACACGATCGCGATCAGGTGATCGAGGCAACCGTGACGCACGTCGTCAAGGGCGGCGTTCTCGTCGACCTCGGGATGCGCGGTTTCGTCCCCGCCTCGCAGATCCGGCGCCAGCCGGTCGGCGACCTCGACGAGCTGCTCGGTCAGCGCTTGCGCCTAAAGGTCATCGATCTCGATCACAAGCGTCATCGCGTCGTGCTCTCGCAGCGCCAAGTCCTCGAAGAGGAGCTGCAAGCGAAGAAGCAAGAGCTGCTCGGTACGCTCGAGGTTGGCCAGATCCGCGAGGGTGTCGTCGTTCGGCTCGCTGATTTCGGCGCGTTCGTCGACCTCGGCGGCGTCGACGGCTTGATCCACAACAGCGAGCTGTCATACGCGCGGATCAAGCATCCGTCGGAGGTCGTGAAGATCGGCGACGTCGTTCAAGTCGAGATCATGAAGTTCGA
>JASHTE010000203.1 GCA_030040695.1 Vulcanimicrobiota bacterium
AGCCGCCGCTTGGCGCGAGTGTTGCAACGCTGCGTTTGGGCAGCGCCATCCCCTCGAGCGCGGCGCGCGTCGAACCCTGCGCTTCGATCATCGCAACAAACGTGTCGTATGCGGCACCGCTGTCGAGCGCGTGCGCGGCAGTTTCGGTCGGGCGCGCAATCCCGGCGAGAACGAGGAGCTCGTTCGCGACACGAAGCACGGCATCTCGCACCCGCATCTCCGGCAGCGTTCCACGCAGGAAGTCGCGCGCTTCGATGACCTCGATGCCCGTTCCGATAGAGCGTCCGAGCGGCTCGCTCATGTCGGTGACGAGCGCGCGCGCGCGGCGATCGAAGCGCGTCGCGACCGCAACGAGCTCGCGCGCAAGCTCCTCGGCGTCATCGCGACGATGCATGAACGCCGCCGGACCACACTTCACGTCGAAGACGAAGGCTTGCGCGCCTCCAGCGATCTTCTTCGAAAGAATCGAGGCCGCGATGAGGCCGATCGATGGAACTGTTCCGGTGCGATCACGCAGACGATAGAGGCGCTTGTCTGCCGGAACGAGTCGCTCGGATTGTGCCGCGATCGCGCAGCCAATGCGCTCGACTTGTGCGACGAACTCTTCGATGGAGAGCGAGGTGCGCAAGCCGGGTATCGCGTCGAGCTTGTCGATCGTGCCGCCGGTGTGGCCGAGCGCGCGTCCGGAGAGCTTTGCGACGCGCGCGCCGCAGGCGGCCACGAGCGGCACGACAACGAGCGAGACGATATCGGAGACGCCGCCGCTCGAGTGCTTGTCCACGACGACGTGGCCCGCGGGAAACGCGATCCGCTCTCCGCTATCGACCATCGCCTTCGTCAGCGCGGCGCTCTCATTCGTGCTCAGGCCGCGCCAGAGCGAGGCCATGAGCATCGCGGCCATCTGCGCGTCGTCGATCGCGCCGGCAAGATAGCCGGCGACGACGCTCTCCCACGTTTCTGCGCCGAGCTCCGCGCCGTCGCGCTTCGCCTCGATCGCGCGGCGCATCGCCGCTTCGTCGAATTGCTGCATCGTTAAAAATAGCACGAGGCGGCTCGCGGTACGCACCGCCGCCGCCTCGCTTGTATCTATTAGCGCTTCCGCGCGGTTAGACGGTCTTCACAGAGACGTTCTTGACTTCGATACGCTTCGGCTGCGCCTTCGGGTGCAGTTTCAGCGTCAGCGTCAAGAGTCCGTTCTCAACCTTCGCCTCGATCGAGTCGGTGTCGATCTCCTCGGGGAGCACGACCGAACGGCGGAACGAGCGCTTCTCGTTCTTGCCCGATGCGGTCAGGACGCCGTCGTCGACGGTTACCTCGATTTGCTCGGGGGTGAAACCGGAAACGGGCATCTCGACTTCATAACCGGTGTCGGTCCGCGTCACGTCGATCCCAAGGGTCGAGCCTGCGCCCCAGCTGCCAAAAAGGCTGCGGAACGGGTCCCACCCGAGCAGATCGAAGCTGGTCCGGGCTACATTGCCCCGGGTCGTCGTCGCTAAGTTGCTCATGCGTTTTCCTCCAATCTGCTATAATGTGCGGCCGGTGTAGGCCGTGGTTAGCACTCTTCTTGTATGACTGCCAATCTTCTAAACGCTCCCCCTAGCCCCCCGGTTGCGCCCTCGAAGCTGCCCCGGGGGCTTGGGGCTCTCCTTGCGGGGAGCCGAGCGGGCGCCGCCGTTCTCGAGCGCCTCGCCGAAGGGCGCGCGGCGGCGCTGTACGAGACGGTCGCGGCGGCGCGGCCCGCGATCCTCTGCGCCCTAGCCGGAGAGCGGCGGGGACAATTCCTCTGCATCCTTCCGACCGCCGACGTCGCCGAACGCACCTACGCCGACGCGCTTTACTATCTCGGTGCACAGGACGACGGAGCATCGGCGCGCGTCGCGCTCTTGCGCTCGCGAGACGAGTCTTTCGGGGCGATCGAGAGCGCGACCGAGCAGAGCGCGCGGGTAAGTCTCTTCGCCGCTCTCGCGGGCGGCGCACCGCTCGTCGTCGTCGCGGGGCTCGCTGCGGTGCGGCAGTACGTGCTTGCACCGGAGCGCTTCCGCGCGCAGTGCTTCACGCTGCGCCGCGCCGAGAGTGCCGACTGGGAGGCGACGCTGCGACGCTTTCACGACCTCGGTTACGAGCGCACCGACGTCGTCGGCGCAGCCGGCGAGTTCACCGTGCGCGGCGGAATCATCGACTGTTTTCCCGCTACCGCCGAAACTCCGGTGCGCATCGAGTTCTTCGGCGACGCAGTCGAGTCGATTCGCAGTTTCGATCTCGAGTCGCAACGCAGCCACGCCGAGCTCGACGCAATCACAGTGGTGCCGTGGAAGGAGACGCCGGAGGAGAACGAACGCGCGACGCCGCTCGACTACTTTCGCGATGATGCCGTCGTCGTGCTCGAGGAACCAGCGACGCTCGCCTCGGTTGAAGCGGCGCTCGTCGAGGAGGAGCGCCTCGAAGACGCGGCGCCGCGTCCGTCACTACACGATCTTGCGCCCGGTTTCGCCTCGCGCCCCGTGCTCATTCTTCCCGGCGCGATCGAGCCGAGCGAGCCGCTGACCTTCGTACCGCCGGCACCGCACTTCGCCCTCGAGTGCCGGCCACCCGAACATTTCAATCGCCAGATCGAGCGCTTCACGGAGAGCGTTCGGGAATGGCTCGCGCTCGGTGAGCGCGTCGTCATCGTGACGACCGCGGTTTCGCGCATGCACGACTTGCTGCACGCAGCCTCGATAGCGGTACGCCGCGAGAGCGAGCCCACGCCGCCGGCGCCGGGCAACGTTTACGTCGACCACGGTTCGCTCGAGGCGGGCTTCAGCATACCGCAACTGCGCTTGCGCCTCGTCGGCGATCGCGAGATCTTCGGTTTGCCCGCGCGGCGCGCGAAGCTTCGCGCCGTCAAAGAGGGCGTTCCGGTAACGCTCTCCGACCTGCGCGTCGGCGACTTCGTCGTGCACGCGGTGCACGGAATCGCACGCTATCAAGGCTTACGAACCGAGACGATCCTCGGCGGGACGCAAGACTATCTCGATCTCCGCTACGCCGGCACCGATCGCATGCTCGTGCCGGTGACGCAGATGCACCACGTCACGAAGTACTCGGGCTCCGAGGGAGCCTCACCGCGGCTCTCGCGCATGGGCGGCGCCGACTGGGCGCGCACGAAATCGCGCGTCTCCGAGTCGCTCGCAAAGATCGCCGACGGTCTCGTCGAGCTCTACGCGGAGCGCGAGCTCGCGCGCGGCCACGCCTTCGCGCCGGACACGCCGTGGCAAGCGGAGATGGAGGAGGCGTTCCCGTACGAGCCGACGCCGGATCAGCAGGCGGCGATCGAGACGACGAAAGCCGACATGGAGAGCCCCAAGCCGATGGATCGGCTCATCTGCGGCGACGTCGGCTACGGAAAGACCGAGGTCGCGGTCCGCGCCGCCTTTAAGGCGATCGCCGATCACAAGCAGGTTGCGCTCATCGCGCCGACGACGCTGCTCGCCGATCAACACTTCCGCACTTTCAGCGAGCGCTTCGCCGGATTTCCGATTCGCATCGAATCGTTCTCGCGGCTCTCGCAGCGCGCAGCGCTCAAAGAGCACCTGCGCGAGCTCGCCG
>JASHTE010000204.1 GCA_030040695.1 Vulcanimicrobiota bacterium
ACGCCTTCCCATCGACTTCGAAGACCGGATAGCCGTGGATCTGCACGATACGCGACGTATTCCAGCTCTGCCACGTGCTCGTCGCTGCGAGCGCCGGGCGCGGAAGCAGCATGATGAGGACGCCGAGCGCAGCCGCCGCAAAGGGCCAGAGCTTCTTGGCGTAAGCAAAAGCGAGAAAGACGATCGTGCCGAGCGCGAGCCAGCCGATGCCGACCTCGATTGCAAATGCGCCGGTGTAAGCAAACGCGAGGCTCCATCCAAGGAGAGCCACGAGCGAAGGCAGTGGGTAGAGCGGCATCCGGAACGGCGCCGGCCCGCGGCGGCGTAAGAGCAGGAGCGCGACGATCTGGAGGATGCTCTGGATCAAGACGATGCCCGCGGTGAGCATCGCAATCACCTGCTGAAGCGAGAAGAAGGAGGCGAGCAGCGAGAGCGCACCGACGGCGAGCAACGCAACGCGTGGAATACCGTGACGCGCGTCGAGCCGGGCGAATATGGGCAGGAACGCACCATCGCGCGCGGCGGCAAACGGAATCCGCGAGAAGCCAAGGAGATTGCCGTAGAGCGACGCAAAGGCCGTGACGAGTACGAGCGCAGTAATCACGCGCGCCGCAGCGATGCCCCACGTGCGCTCTACCGCGAGCGAGCCCACGTATTGCGAGGACGTCGCATTCGGAACGACCCCGAGCACACCGATCTGCAGGGCAATGTAGAGCGTCGCGACGAGCAGGATCGAGATGACGATCGAGCGCGGGATCGTCTGGGCCGGCTCGTGCACCTCGTCCCCGAGCAGCGCAACGTCCGCGTAGCCGACATAGTCGTAGAGCGTGATGTAGAGCGCGCTTGCAAAACCCGCGAGCAAGCCAGCATCGAAGCGTACGGGCCCTGGTATCCGCGCAACCATGTGCCAGTCGGCGTGCGTCAATGCGGCGATCGCGATGAGTGCGAGGGTCGCGACTGCAATCACGCCAAGGAGCACACCGGTTGATGCGACCTTCGAGGTTCTCCGCACGAGCAGAGCGATCGTCACGATGCCGACGCAGAGCGCACAGAGGTGGAGCGCCCACCACGATGCGAGCGCGGGCGCGAAGTACGCAGCGTAATCGGCAAAGCCGATGTAACCACTGGCGAGCAGGCATGGTGCGTAGAGCAAGAACTGCCAGTTGAAGAGGAACGCAAGAGCGCGGCCAAGCTGTTCGCGGCCAAAGCTCTCGCGCAAGTAGACGTACGTACCACCGGAGCCCGGAAGCCGTGAGGAGAGCTCCGCCCAGACAAGTCCGTCGCAGAGCGCGACGACCGCGCCGCCGATCCAGCCGACGAGCGCCAGCGCACCGCCGAGCGCGGTAAGCACGAGCGGAATGGTGATGAGCGGTCCGATGCCGATCATCGTGATCACGTTGAGCGCGACGGCCCCACGCGTATCGATCGCGCGCTCCATGGCGCCGCGCTCCTTCACGTCGTTCACGTTCGGTAAGGTGTATCGCGGACCTCGTGCCGAAGGGAGCGCTATGGAACGAGACTCGCAGCTGGCTCGACTCTTAGGCGTGCGCGGTGACGTACGCTTCGACATCGTCAACAGCGAAGCGCTGCGCGATAATCCGCTGGGTGATCCGTCGGAACGTACGCTCATCGTCTACCTTCCGCCGAGTTACGATCCGGAAGGTTCACGGCGCTATCCCGTGCTGTACTTCCTTCACGGCTACATGGGCGATGCCGCCGCAGTGCTTGCAACGCGACCTTGGGAACGCAACATCGTGCAGTGGGCGGACGCGCTCATCGCGGACGGGAGCATGCCGCCGGCGATTATCGCGATCGTCGACGGCTTCACGCGGCTCGGCGGTTCGCAGTTCGTCGATTCGATCCACAACGGCAACTATGCGACCTACGTCGTGCTCGACGTCGTGCAACACATCGATAGCACCTATCGTACGATCGCGCACGAGGGAGGACGCGCCGTGCTCGGCAAGTCATCGGGTGGCTTCGGAGCGATGCATCTTGCGATGGAACACCCGGGAACCTTTGCGGCGTTCGCCTCACACAGCGGCGACGCGTACTTCACGTTCGTCTATCCGATCGCGTTTCCGGCGGCGCAGCGCACCTTGGAGCGATTCGGGTTCGACGCCCAAGCGTTCGTGGCCGACTTCGAGGCGACGCCGAAGCGCTCGCAGGAGGCCTTCCAGGCAATCGAGATCCTCGGCTATGCCGCGGCCTACTCACCGAGTGAGCCCCGTGCATTCAGCTTCGATCTCCCGTTCGATTTGGAAACCGGCGCCATGCGCGAAGATGTCTTCGGCCGGTGGCTCACCTTCGATCCGGTGCGCCGCGTCCAGACGAGCACGTCGGCACTCGAGCGACTCCGGCTGCGGTACCTGGATTGCGGGCGCCGCGATGAGTACGGGCTCGACATCGCCGCACGCGTCCTTGCCCGCACGATGCGTGAGGCAGGTTTGAGCGTCCGCCACGAGGAGTTCGACGACGGGCATCGCAACGTAGGATACCGGTACGAGGTTTCGCTGCCGGCCTTGGCCGGCGTGTTGGATAGGACATGAAGAAGCAGCTTTTGGCAATTGGTGCGCTCGCTATGGCGCTCGCCGTGCCGCTCATCGTTGCGGCGCAAGACGAGGAGTCAACGCCTAATCCGGACCCACTCGATTACAACGATCCTGCGATGCACTACTCTGCGCCTCCCGATGCAAAGCTCGTGGGCAACATGGCGCAGGTGACGCTCGATCAGCTCGGCGACGATCCGACGACGATTGCAACGTGGGTCGTCGGTGCGGGTCACAGCGATGCGAAGGTCATCTCGATCATGATGGAGTCGTACACGGGCGACCTCGACGGATGGGATAGCACCTACGAGAACGCACTGCGCGAACAAGATTCATCGGCGGACATAAAGAACAAGGAGCACGTCCAGCTCCAAAACGGTATGCCCGCGCTCTTCGTGGAGGCGACGTTAGGGTCGGGATTCACGACACACAAGGTGTTTGCGTACATCTGGATCGACTCTCAGCGCGGGGTCGTTCTCAGTGCCAGCGCGCCGCTGGGCGGCATCGACGAAGATCAAGCAAAGGAACTCCTCGCCGGCGCCACCGCGGTGCGATATCCAACGAACCAACCCTAGCTAGAATCGGTCGAGCGCTGCCTGGAGATCCTCCAGGAGATCTTCGATGTCTTCGATGCCCACAGAGAGCCTAAGAAGCCCGTCGGTGACGCCACGACGTTCGCGGTCTTCTTTGGGCATCGATGCATGCGTCATGCGCGCAGGATGGCAGATGAGCGACTCGACGCCGCCGAGGCTTTCCGCCAGGCTGAAGTAACGCAAACCCGCAGCGAAGGCCATCGCGCGCTCCTCGGGAACGCGCAGCGTGAACGAGACGATTCCCCCGAACCCGCGCATTTGCCGTTTCGCCAGCACATGCTGCGGATGCGCCGGCAGGCCGGGATAGCTGACTCGTTCGACCTTCGGATGCTTCTCAAGATACTGTGCGACGGCGAGCGCATTGCGCTCGTGCTGCTGCATGCGGAGGGCAAGTGTCTTCGCTCCGCGCATCACGAGCCAAGCATCGAACGGACCGGGCACGCCGCCCACCGAGTTCTGGTGAAACTTGATCTGCTCGTGGACGGCGGCGTCGTTCGTGATCGCGATACCGCCGACAGCGTCGCTGTGCCCGCCGATGTACTTCGTCGTCGAGTGAACCACGATGTCGGCGCCGAGCGCGAGCGGCTGCTGAAAATAGGGTGTTGCGAACGTATTGTCGACCGCGATGAGCGCCGATCTCGGGGCGGCGGCGCGAACCGCCGCAATATCGACGATCTTGAGCAACGGATTCGTCGGCGTCTCCAGCCACACCAAACGCGTCTGCGGACGTAGCGCCGCGCGGAGCTCGTCGGAATCGCTCAAGTCAATATACGTGAAGTCGATCGCGTAACGCGAGAGGACGCGGGAGAAGAGACGGTAGGTTCCACCGTACATATCATCGCTCGCCACAACGTGATCACCGGCCGAGAGGAGATTGAGCACAGCGGACGTGGCGGCCATCCCGCTGCCGAAGGCGCTGCCGTACTCGGCGTTCTCGAGTGCGGCGAGTTGCCTCTCGAGCGCGACGCGCGTCGGGTTCACCGTACGGCTGTAGTCGAAGCCTTTGTGCCTCCCAACGGCCTCTTGCGTGTAGGTTGAGGTCTGGTAGATCGGGACGATCGTCGCCCCGGTCGTCGGATCCGCTTCCTGGCCGACGTGAATCGCACGGGTGGAGAAACGCACGTTACTGTTCGTGCGGGGAATGAGGGTGCGCCGACATGTCGGCGAGGAAGGTGATGACGTCTTGTCGCGTGACGACGCCGATCGGCTCCGCGTCATCGGTCACGACGATCGCAGGATTCGCCAGCGTCAGCAGCTTGTAGGCGCGGTCGATCTCCTCGCTCTGCTCGAGCGCGGGGAATGGGCGGCCCATGACCTCGCTCACCGGCTGATGAATGATGTCGGCACGATCGAAGACCGCCTGCATGACGGCGACGTCGTTGATGCTGCCGATGACCTCGTGGCCGCGCATCACCGGAATTTGCGAGATCTCGTAGGTTCGCAGCAACTCGAGCGCGGTATTGACCGTGTCTTCCGGCTTCACGGTGATCATCGGCGGTAGCGGCGTCTTTCCGCGCAGGACGTCGCCCACGGTCGCACGGCGCTTGCCCTCACTCAAGAAACCGTTGGCGATCATCCAGTCGTCGCTGAAGATCTTCGACATGTAACCGCGACCTGAGTCGGGGAAGATGACGACCACGATTGCGTCGCTCGGGAGCGTCTTCGCCAACCGCGTCGCAGCGACCGCAGCGGTACCGGAGGAGCCGCCGACGAGCAAGCCCTCCTCGCGCGTGATGCGACGCGCCATGAGAAACGATTCACGATCGGAGACGCGCACGACCTCGTCGATCACCTTCAAGTCGACGGTCTCGGGGAGGTAGTTCAGGCCGATGCCCTCGACGGCGTACGAGCGCGGCGTGTCGCCCGAGTAGATGGAGCCCTCGGGATCGGCGCCGATCACATGGACGCGCGGGTTCTGCTCTTTGAGGTAGCGCGCAGTACCCGAGATCGTTCCCCCTGTTCCGATGCCGGCGACCAAGTGCGTGATGCGCCCGCGCGTCTGCTCCCAGATCTCGGGGCCGGTGGTATGGTAATGCGCCTCTGGGTTGTTGTGATTGTGGAACTGGTTCGGCTGAAAGGCTCCAGGAATTTCGGCGGCGAGCCGGTTCGCGACGCTGTAGTACGACTCTGGCGAGTCATTCGCGACGTTCGACGGCGTAACGACAACTTCGGCGCCGTATGCACGTAGCAGGTCAACCTTCTCTTTCGACATCTTATCGGGCATGACGAGAATGCAGCGGTAGCCGCGAATCGCCGCCGCCATCGCAAGGCCCGTGCCGGTGTTGCCGCTCGTCGGCTCGACGATCGTTCCACCGGGCTTCAGCAGACCGGCGCGCTCGGCAGCATCGAGCATCGCTTTCGCAGGGCGATCCTTCACGCTACCGCCGGGATTCATATATTCGACCTTCGCGAGTACGAGCGGCGCGGCACCGTCGAGAATTTTGTGCAGCTTCACGAGCGGCGTCCTACCGATCGCCTCGAGCGCGTTCTCGCAGTAGACGAGCTCGGCGTGCTCTTCCGCGGTTTTCCCTGCTGCCGTCATCAGGGAAGGCCTTCGTCGCAAGGGGCGTTGCCTCCGGTCGCAAAGGGCATACCCGAGATAGATGCGCGTCGTCGTCGCACCCGACAAGTTCAAGGGAAGCCTCACTGCCATGCAAGCCGCAGAAGCGATCGCTCGCGGTTTCCATCACGCACGCGGGGATTGGGAGTGCAGGCTCATCCCAATGGCAGACGGGGGAGAGGGGACTGTCGATGCGTTTCTCGCGGGCGGCGCGCAGCCTCGCAGCGTGCGCGTCCGGGGACCGCTCGGCGATCCCGTGACGGCAGTCTATGCGCGCAACGGCGATCTTGCGGTGATCGAGATGTCCTCCGCGTCGGGACTCGCGCTTCTATCGAAGGACCGCTACGACCCGTTGCACGCCACGACCTACGGAACAGGCGAGCTGCTCGCAGCGGCGGCTGCCGCGGGCGCGCACCGGTGCATCATCGGAATCGGCGGAAGCGCAACGGTCGATGCCGGCACGGGCATGCTGCGCGCTCTCGGTGTACGCTTTCTCGACGGCTCGGGAGATGAGATCGGCGACGCGATGGCACGTTACGAACACCTCGTGAGCATCGACGTCAGCGGGCTCGATCGGCGCGTCCTGGCAATGGAGATCTCGGTGGCGTCCGACGTCGACAATCCGCTGACGGGTGAACATGGTGCGGCGCGGGTTTTCGGCCCGCAAAAAGGAGCTTCGCCGCAAGGCGTCGAGCTGCTCGAGCGCGTCATCGCTCGTATTGCGGACGTTGCCGCAGCGACGCTCGGCAAAGATCTGCGCGATCTGCCGGGAGCCGGCGCCGCAGGGGGACTGGGATTTGCGCTCGCCGCGTTTCTGCGCGCACGAATCGAGCGCGGAGCGTTACTGGTTGGAAGAGAGCGCGGCCTCGACAGCGCGCTGGGCGAGGCGCAGCTCTGCGCGAGCGGCGAGGGAAGCATTGACGCGCAGACGCTGGAAGGCAAAACGGTCGAAGGCGTTGCGGAGATGGCGAAGGCTGTAAACGTGAGGATGGTTGCGTTCGGCGGACGCGTCGCGCCCGATGCGGCGAAGGCGCTCGCGGCGCGCGGCGTCGAGACGGTCGAGATCGCTACCGGTCTCGCTCTCGATGTTGCACTGCGCCGCGCCGCGGAGCTGCTCGAGCAGCACGCAGCGCAGTGGGCCGGCCGGGAGCGCTAGATCCCTACGGAGCGGCGGCTCGCGCTTTTCGATATGCGCTCGGTGGTTTGACGAAGGTCGCGCGCTCGGCAACGTGACGATTGATGACCGAGAGGACGACACTCGCCAGCCGCTCCGGGTCATGGCGCACGTTCTCGGTCTCGCTGATTACTGCGGCGGAGATCGGCTTGAGACCCAGCTCTTCGATGCGCTCGATGTCGGGCGTGACCGGGCCCTGCCCCTCTTCGGCGTACGCCGCGAGAAGGCGTTTCGGCGGCTCATCGTTGACGATCACGTAATCGCAGACGCGCGCTCGGGCATGATCGATGAGCGTGCGAACGTGATCGGCAGCCGTCATACCGGTCGTCTCCCCCGGCTGCGTCATGACGTTGCACACGTACATCTTCACGGCGCGCGACGACGCGATCTGCTCGGCGATGCGTTCGACGAGGAGGTTCGGCAGGATCGACGTGAAGAGCGATCCCGGACCGAGCACGATCGCGTCAGCATCACGAATCGCCGCGAGTACCTGTTCGAAGGGCTCGACGCCCGCAGGTTCGATGAAGCACCGTGAGATCGGCAGTCTCGCGAGCGGAATCTGTGACTCGCCGCAAACGATGCGCCCATCCTCGAGCTCCGCGCAGAGACGCACGTGGCCCAACGTCGACGGAAGTACGCGGCCGACGATGTTGAGCACGCGGCTCGACTCCTGGACTGCCCGATCGAAGTTTCCGGTGATTCCGGTCATGGCAGCGAGGAAGATATTTCCGAAAGAGTGCCCTGAGAGCCCCTCTCCCTCGTTGAAGCGATATTGGAAGAGGTCCGTGACGAGCGCCTCGTCGTCGGCGAGCGCAACGAGACAGTTGCGAATGTCGCCCGGCGGCAGAACGCCGAGCTCCTTCGTCAGTCTTCCCGACGAGCCGCCGTCGTCGCTGACCGTCACAACCGCCGTGAGATTGCTCGTCCGTCGCTTGAGTCCGCGCAGCAGCGTCGAGAGGCCGGTCCCGCCGCCGATGGCAACGATCTTGTAGCCTTCGCGCAAACGGGACCTCCCGTGAAAATCGCGGTAGCGGGCGGCGCGATAGAGCGCTCGCAGCGTAAAGAAAACGCCGGCGAGGAGAAGCAGTACGCCGAGCACGGTGAGCACCCATGTGAGGTCGCCGGGCGCGAAGTAATCGGCAAAATAATCCGCGACGATACCGTCGAGGAACTGGTTGAAGTGCCACGAGGCGCCTTGCGCCACGATCCAACGATCGCCGGCATCCGCGAGCATCACGATACCGAGCAGGGCGACGAAGAGCCAGCGCTTCATGCCGGTCCCAGGCAATAGCCAGCGTGCCAATGTTTTCAGACGCATCACACGAGCTCTACATCTCTCGCAGCGTAGGTCACCGACCAGCGCGGATCATCGCGGAGGTGCGCGACGAGACGCTGTGCGACGTAGACCGAGCGGTGACGGCCACCCGTGCACCCGAAAGCGATCGTAAGCCGCTCCCTTCCTCGTTGCGCGTATTGCGGCAAGAGGAAGTCGACGAGTGGAAAAAGGTGGCTGAGAAAGGGCGCGAACGAGGGGTCGCGCTCGATGAAAGCGCCGACCTCGGGGTCGTTCCCTGTGAGCGGTTGAAGGTCGGCCTCGTAGTTTGGGTTTTCCAGAAAGCGCACGTCGAAGAGCAAGTCTAAGTCGAGCGGCACACCGTACTTGAAGCCGAAGGAGAGAACGGACACGTTCACGGAGCCATCCCCATGAAGTGGTTTTCGCCCGAGCGGGCTAACGCCCTCATCCCGAGGCTCGCGCCGCTCGTCGACGAGTTGCTCGCGCAGCGCCGTGAGCTCGCGATCAAGCTGCTCGAGAGCGACCCCGCGCTCCACGGTGCGCCCGCGACATCTGCCCACCTGGCGCGGCCGCGCTCGCCGCTTGTACCACCGAAGTTCGGCGATCTGAAAGGCGAGATCGTGCGGCTGATCCACAGAATCGAATCCTTCGGCTGCATCGTCAAGGATATCGACCTCGGACTGCTAGATTTCCCTTCCCGCCGGGAAGAAGCCGAGGTCTATCTGTGCTGGAAGGCCGGCGAGCCGGAGGTCGCGTTTTGGCACGCTCGAGACGAAGGCTTTGCCCAACGCCGCCCCATCGACTTTGTTTAGGAGGCGGGAGTGGGCTGCGCCTCTGGGATGAAGTCTTCGCTCAGCCCTTGCAGGCGCACGTCACCAAACTCAGCAGTGTAAGCACCATTCTCGGCGCCGGTAATGACACCGGTTTCCGGCACGTTGGCGAGCTGGGGAATCTTCGCACGAATCTCTTGAGGGATCCGCACGCGGTCGCCTACGGAGAGTACGCCCTGCTCGAAGAGTGCGTTCAAGCTATCGAGGAGCATCGGGAGCGGGATGCCGTAGTCCTCGCTGATTTGCCCGATCGTATGCGTCTCGCTGATCGCGCAATTCGAGCAGCCGCCCAGGTGGAAGCGCGCGAAGACGCGCCGTGCCCCCGCGTGCACGTGGAATGCCTCGTCAACCGTCATCTCCGGCACAAACCGTTGTTCCATTATCACTGTCTTCGCTCCGAGCAGCCATTATCCTGAACGTACTTTCTCATGCGAGGGGTTGCGGCGGTCCCTTTGAGGAGTCTCGGACCGACGCAGGCCCGAAGCAGCGGAGTGCGCTTGTAAGCCGGATTCTGTACCCTCGCGCGAGCGAGGGTGGTGACCATCTCTCTGGGGTGCGCGTTACCGTGCACCTCGTTGCGACGTAACTCGTTCGGACGGGCCATCCGCCCCGTACGGACGGGGAATCGAGCGATCTTGCTTCAGGTGGGGTTTACCCGAGCCCGCGTCACCGCGGTGCTCCGTGAGCTCTTACCTCACGATTTCAACCTTACCGGATTACCGGCGGTATGTTTCTGTGGCACTTTCCTTCGAGTCACCCCGACAGGACGTTATCCTGCACCCCGCCCAGTGAAGCCCGGACTTTCCTCCCCCGGCCGTAACCGAGGGCGGTCACCCCGCGCACTCCGCGCCAAGAGTATATACGTCGGGGGCACTTCACGCAACGTGCGAGGCCATCAAGTGGAGGCAAGGAGACTCGAACTCCTGACCCTTACGCTGCCAGCGTAATGCTCTACCAACTGAGCTATGCCCCCGCGAGCGGTGTGGGCGCTTTTACAGTCTTTGCGGCCAGTCCTCCAGGCGCCGCTCGAGTCGCTGCATCGCTTCTATCGCACGTTGCGCACGGATTTCGCGCAACGGAGCTATCGTGTTGGCGACGGACCTCAGGAGAAGCGCACCCATCAATCGGTCGAGCGCGCTCTGTTCGGCGATGAGATCTCCGTGCGCCGGCGCGCGCCCCAGATGCTCGCGCAAGAGAAGAAGAGCGACATTCTGCGTCGAGCCCTGCACGAGATCGCGCTGCACATCCATCGCGTCGTCGATGTGAGCGCAGAGTCTGCCGAAGGCACGCGCGGCTTCGGTAACTCGAAGAGCATGCTCCTCCCCCATGACGCCAAGAACTGCGTCGGCTGCGATCATTGCGAAGAAAGCGCCGATGCGATCTCCACGCCGTGCTGCATCGCACGCACCATCTTGCGCGTCCAGGCACACATCGAGTGCTTCGTGAAGATGAGCCTGCGCATGCGTTCTGCCGTCTGTCGAAAGCGTCGCCTCACCGATGAGCAAGTAGAGCATCGCGAGATACTCGCAGCCGTATGCCTCGTCGCGATCCGCGATGTCGTCGACGATCGACGTCGAGAGGCTGATGCAGAGCGCCGCGCGGCAACGCTTGATGATCGTTGCAGCGTCCTGCTCGAGCACGTGCTCCAGGAACCAGATCGCAGGGTAGCCCATACATTTCCCGCCAACGTACGCTGCGAGAGGCTCGAGCGCAGTCCGCAGGTGCGGCGGCGTGGAAGCGACCGCGCCGAGTATGTACGCGCGGACGGCGTCGCGCACGGCGCGCGCATCGAGAAGGCTC
>JASHTE010000205.1 GCA_030040695.1 Vulcanimicrobiota bacterium
GTCCGGGAGGTGGACGAAGGATTGCATCTCGCCGTAGAGCTTCGTCGCCTCGCGAAAGAGGGGAAGCAAGAGTTCGTGATCGGCGAGGCGATATAATGCGCGCTGCACGTGCCTCACGAGCGAGACGAGGTAGTCGCCGTCGTCGCCCGCCGGACCGAGGTCGTAGTACCCGCCGACTGCGCGTCCCGGCTCGAGCGCGTCGGCGATCGCGCGGTGAAGGACGGGATAGGCAGCGATGTCGACGTCGGGATGGCGGTCACAGAGATTGTCGAGGTAGTCGTAGATCGTCTCGAGCGGCGCCACGATCTCGACGTAGTGATCTGCGGCGACTGGTGAGAGAAAGGTCGCGAGGATGCACCCGCCCGCTACGTGATACGCCTTTGCATCGATCGAGCTCAATGCCTGCGCACGCAGGCGGTCATCAGGAATGGTGCCGGCGAGTGCGCGAACCTGTTCGAGCGCTCGTGCCGCCTTCGGGACGATCACGCGCAAGAACTCGATGAGCTCGAGGATACCGGTTGCTCCGCCGCCGACGAGCACAGAGAAACGCGTTGCGCTCGTTGCTACATGACTCGCCGCCCACTTCACATCGCGGTACATGGAGCGAGCACCTAGATTCCGCCGATGAAACGATTGGGATTGAGAACCGCATTCGGGTCAAAACGCGCTTTCAGCGCGCGCATGCGGCCGATCGCCGGTGGGTCATTGCCCCAAACGTTGAAAGCGCCGCGCGATGGATGGTCGCCGGCGATGATGCGCGCACGCGGCTGCGCTTGATGCAAGGCATCGTCGAGCACCTGAAGCTTCAGCGAGAGGTCGCGCGTCTCTAGGCGGCTCGCCCGCACGACGACGTCGCCGTTCATGATGTCGGCGATCGTATCGGCGTCGAGCGCGAAGCGCCGCACCAGGTCGCGCGCGCCGAGCGCACAGGCCTCCGAGCGATCGGGTGGAGAGGCGACTCGATAGGTCACCGAACGGTCCGCGAGCGTCGAGATGTATGCATCGATAATGCCGTCGAGCATATCGCGGGCGCGCGCGTCGATGATACGTGTCTCAGGGACGCCGGCGCGGCCAATCGCCGAGCGAAGGTCGCGCGTCGCGCGTTCGAGCAGCGCCTCGCTGCTCTCGAGTAAGATGAAGAGCCGCCCCTCCGCGCCGGGCTCGCCGGGAACCTCTTTTTCAAAACCGTCTATCCAGAGCGCCGCCGAAGGCTCGACGGCAAGCGTACGCACCTGCGCGAAGGCGCGCGAGCGCGTTCCTTCCGGCAGCGGCGCCAGAAATGCGCGCGCCGCCTGCGCGAGTGGAATCGTCTTGAGGTTCGCCTGCACGAGGACGCCCAGCGTTCCGAAGGAGCCGACGTAGAGACGGCTCATGTCGTACCCGGCAACGTTCTTCACAACCATTCCGCCGGCGTGGGCAAGAGTGCCGTCCGCAAGTACGATTGAGGAGCCGACGATGAGATCGCGCGGCCGCCCGTAACGATGGCGGCGCGGGCCGAGCCAGCCGGCTGCGAGCGTTCCGCCGACCGTCGCCTCTCCCGGCTTTGGCGCGTCGAAAGGCACGAACTGGCCATCGCGTTTCAAGCGCGAGGCGAGGCTCTTCAGCGTGCAGCCTCCTTGGACGGCGACGGTTAGATCCGCCGAGCTGTACGAGACGATGCGCTTGAGCGCGCTCGTCTCGAGAACGAGCTCCTCGCCTGTTGGCGGGAACCCCATTCCGCGCAACGTGTTCCCACCGACGACCGTCACTTTAGTGCCATCGCCGTCGCAGCGTCGGAGGATTGCGCACAGCTCCCCGACGCTCGCCGGCGTTTCGCGCGACGTCGTCACGTCGGCGCGCTCACTTCGACACACCGCATCCCGCTCGGGAAAATCTTCTCCGGGTTGAGCGCTCACCGTGGATCGAAGACGTCGCGCACGCGCGCCATCGTCGCGAGGTCCTCCGTTGAGTAGACACGGGTCATCGCCTCGCGTTTCTCGTAGCCGATGCCGTGTTCGCCGCTGATCGTACCGCCGAGCTCGATTGCCGCCCGGAGAATTGCATCGCCGGTCGAAAGCACGGCGCCGACCTGTCGCCGATCGCGTTTGTCATAGACGAGCAACGGGTGCAGGTTGCCGTCGCCTGCGTGGAAGACGTTTCCGACGACGAGGTCGTTCTCACTCGCCGCCACCTCGACCGCACGCAGCGCCTTCGGGAGGACGCTGCGCGGAACCGTGACGTCTTGTGTGTAGTAGTTGGGCGCGACGCGCCCGAGCGCGCCGACTGCTCCTTTCCTTCCGGCCCAGAGCGCGTCGCGTTCCGCCGCCGTTCGCGCGGCGCGCCAGGAGAGCGAGCCCTCCTTTCTCGTGATCTCCCGCAGCGCCGCTTCGTACGCATCCATCTCGTCTTCGAAACCCGCGTTCTCGATCAGGAGCACGGCTGCCGCGTCGGTCGGGTATCCCGCGTGAAACGCGGCCTCGACGGCTTTGACGATGACGGCGTCCATCATCTCGAGCGCGGTCGGAATGATGCCGGCGCCGATGATCGCCGAGACGGCCGCCGAAGCACTTTCGATGTCTGCGAAGGCGGCAAGCCACACGCGCGTCGACTCGGGCGAACGCAGCAGACGTACCCACGCCGAGGTGACGACGCCGAGCGTTCCCTCACTCCCGACGAGCACGGCAGTGAGGTCGTACCCCGCGTCGTCGACGTCGGTCGTGAAGACATCGCCGTTCTCGTCGACGACTTCGAGCGCCAGAACGTGGTTCACCGTCGTTCCATAGGAAAGGCAATGCGGCCCGCCCGCGTTCGTCGCGATGTTGCCGCCGATCGTCGAGCTGCGCTGCGAGGCTGGATCGGGCGCATAGAACAGCCTTGAGCTTGCAACCTGCTGCGAGAGTTGGAGGTTCACGAGCCCCGGCTGCACGCGTGCACGGCGATTCGCTGTGTCGAGCTCGAGCAGACGATGCATGCGCGCAAACGAGATGACGACGCCACCGCCGTCGACGGAGATCGCGCCACCGCATAGTCCCGTCCCGGCACCGCGGGCGATCACCGGCTCGCCGAGCTCGCGCGCAATCTTCACAACCGCGCTCACCTCTCGCGTTCCCGAAGGAATCACGACCGCCGCCGGAAGCTTCCCCTCACTGTACGCGTCGAAGGAGTAGACGGCGAGATCCTCCGGCGCCGTCTTTACGTTCTCCGGCCCGACCGCGTCCGCAAGGCGTTGCGCGAGGGACGCGTTCATGTGTAGAGCAAGAACCTTTGCCGCAACGGCATAAACGCGTCGAGCCTATCCTTCCAGGAGGCGACGATCTCATCGGCGCTCGCCCCTGCGAGCACGGCGGCGCGCACGCCGTCGGTTCCCCAATCGAGGTCGACGATGCGTAGGTTTTGAGCACCGATGTCGTTGGCGGCCATCGCGCGAGCGGCGACGAGAAGCTCGACTGCGGTGCGCACGGGCATGAAGCCCATGAGGTCGCGCAGCACGAGCTTCGCACCCGAGAACGTACGGCCCGCATTGCCGCCGCGTGCCGGAGACCAGATCGTCGGTTCAAACGAAATGCCGGGAAGCGCGCGCGCTCTCAAGCGTGCGGTGAACGCCTCCGCGTCGAGATGAGGTGCGCCGGCGTAGAAGAAAGGCGTCGGCGTCCCCACGCCGTTGTTCAATCCCAAGTCGTCGGTGAGCCCGGTGCAGAGATAGACGAAGGTCGTTTGCCACGTAGGAATGTTCGGTGACGTGCGAATCCATCGCAAGCCCGTCCGCGGCCATATCATCGAACGCTGCCAGCCGGCCATCGGTATCACGCGAAGCTTCGCGCCGATGCCGAAGTGCAGGTTGAAGAGCTGCGCGAGCTCACCCATGGTCATGCCGTGGCGCATGGGAATCGGATAGAGGCCGATGAACGACGAGTAACGCGGATCGAGCACCGGCCCCTCGACCGCGACGCCGCCCGTCGGATTCGGCCGGTCAAGCACCCAAAACTCGATACCATACGCCGCCGCACTCTGCATCGCAAACGCCATCGTCGAAGCAAACGTGTACGTCCTCGAGCCGACGTCCTGAATATCGAAGAGCAACACCTCGATCCCTTCGAGCATCTTCGCAGTTGGATGTCGGTCTGGGCCGTACAGGCTGTAGACCGGCAATCCCGTTCGAGGATCGGTGTACGACGCGACAAAGGCTCCCGCAGGACGATCGCCGTGTAAGCCATGCTCCGGAGAGTAGAGCGCGCGAAGATCGAGACCGAAGCTGCGCACGGCGTCCACGATCGACACACCGCTCGCAGTAACGCCCGTCTGATTCGTCATGATGCCGACGCTGCGGCCGAGAAGCTCGTGGGCATGATCGCGTAGGAAGACGTCGTCACCGAGCGCAACCTGATTCTGCGCGCACGCGAAGCTCGTAGCCGCCGCAAGGCCCGCAGCGACACCAGAGCCGATGAACTCCCCTCTGAGCATGTATCTCTTGGCCTTCGCTAGAGGAAGCGGGGTTCCGCCGCGCCGATAAGGTTCGCGTTCCGCGCGCGCGCGAAGAGCTCGTCGGCCGCCGCAATACCGAGCTCGCCGACGTCATCCGTGAACTCGTTCACGTAGAGCGCGATGTGCTTGTGCATCACCTCATCGCTCATCTCGAAGGCATGCTCGCGCACGTACGGCATGATCGCCGGCTCGTTGGCGCGCGCGAAAGCGAGGCTGCGTCGAATCGCGCCGTCAAGCTGGCGCGCACGCTCGAGTCCGAGGTCGTCACGTGCCAGGATCGCGCCGAGCGGAATCGGGAGGCCCGTGCGTGACTCCCACCAGTCACCGAGGTCGAGCAGCGAGACGAGGCCGGCGTCCCGATACGTGAAGCGCGATTCGTGAATGATGAGTCCAGCCTCGACCTCACCGGTAGCGACTGCGGGAATGATTCGGTCGAAACGCATCGCAGGGCTTTCGAACTTCGCGATGCCGCGTTCGTGCAGGAGCAAGCGCAGGAGGAGATAAGCGGTCGTGCGCTCGCCGGGAATCGCGATGCGGGCGCGCGCGAGCGACTCGATGCTGCGAGGCGCGCCTTCGCGCGCGACGAGCAGCGGGCCGCAGCCGCGACCGAGCGCGCCGCCGGAGCGCAAAATGCGATAACGGTCCATGAGATGGGGAATCGCGCCGTAGCTGATCTTCGTCAGCTCGTACGTACCGTGCGTCGCTGCTTCGTTCAGCGCCTCGACGTCGGCGAGCGCAACGCGGACCTGCGGAGCATCGGTGCCGAGTAATCGATTCGTCAGCGCTGCGAAGATATAGGTATCGTTCGGACACGGGGAATAGGCGAGGGTCAGCATAGCAAGGCGTTCAAGATACGGGTGAGGCCGTCGACGCCCGCGGTGAAACTCCACTCCGAACGCGAGCGCTCGCCGGCGTAATTCGAAATGCCGCGAACCTCGATTGCCGCAACGCCTGCGATCTGCGCAGCGCGGAGCACGGCAAAACCCTCCATCGATTCGACCTCTGCGCCGAGCGCACGAAGACGCACGGCGGTCGCGTCTGTTGCCGTGACGCGTGTGACGGTGACGCCGCGAACACGACGAAACCCCGCCTCGGCGAGTCGAGCGACGAGAGTGGGATCGGAAGCAGCGCGATCGGCGACTGCCACACCGGCCGGAAGCTCGAGCGGTGCGCCGGTCTCGAGGTCGAGCTCGAGCCGCTCGTCGCTGACGGCCACGCCTTCACCGATGCGCACTTTCCGGTCGTACGCGCCGGCGATTCCCGCATTGACGACGAGCTCGTAGCTCCGGCGCGCGAGTGCCTCCCCAACGCGTGCTGCCGCCTCGATCGGGCCGACGCCGGTAATGAGCAGCTCGATGCCGGAACGCCGCTCGAGACGGGCAATCTCCTGTGCTGTCGCGCACGCGACGAGAATCATCGTACGCCGATGAACTTGTGCGTTTGAAGCGAGAGCCGAAAGCGATCGGGATGCGCCTGCGCATAGGCGAGCGCTACCTCGACGTTGCGCCTCTTGTTTCCCTCCGGCTGCAGCAAGATGCTCTGCAAGTGCGCGAAGAGTGGAAGGTGCTCTTCCGGCACACGCTCGTCGACGATGAGCTTTGCCTCGTTTGCGCGCGCCGCCATGCGCGGGTCGACGCGCTCCTTCGGGGAGACGCAGAGCCACACATCCTCCGGCAATTTCGCGTAAACGGTGCCGTTCGATTCGATGTGGACGCGCCGGCCATCACGCTGGAGTGCCTCGACAAGCCCGGGTGTCTCGGTTTGGGCCAATGGCTCGCCGCCGGTGAGAATCACCATCGGGCACGAGCTTCCGACGTCGCGCACCGCTCGCACGATATCATCCACTGAGGCGATCGACTTCAGCGAATAATCGGTGTCACAGAAATCGCAAGAAAGATTGCATCCAGCGAGACGCACGAACACGGCGGGCGTCCCCGTCCACGTACCTTCGCCCTGGACGCTGTAGAAGATCTCCGAGAGCTGAAGCACTACGGCAGTCCCTCGACTCCGTTCAGGGTGTTCACTGGGCTCGCGATGACGAGGTGCCCATATCTCCGCGCCGCACGAGAGCGCAAGCGTCGGGCGTCTCCCACAGCACGAGCTCGTCGAGCCCGGGCAACGCGGGCTCGAGATGCTGCCATATCCACAACGCGATCTCTTCCGCGGTCGGATTCTCGATCATGTCGTTGAGCATGCGATGATCGAGTGGATCGACCGCTTCCGTTCTCACGAGCGCTTCGAGCGCGTCGAAGTCCTCGAC
This sequence comes from Vulcanimicrobiota bacterium, assembly GCA_030040695.1. Classification (GTDB taxonomy): domain Bacteria; phylum Vulcanimicrobiota; class Vulcanimicrobiia; order Vulcanimicrobiales; family Vulcanimicrobiaceae; genus Tyrphobacter. Next base: position 6,722 of record JASHTE010000205.1, read on the forward strand.
CATGCCGCGCGCGGGGCCGTCTCTGTGCAGCGGTCCCGAGATCGCAACCTCGAGCCGGTACGAATGGCCATGCACGCGCGCGCACTTGCCAGGGTGGTTCGGTAGCACGTGCGCGGCCTCGAAGCGGAAGCTTTTGCGAATCTGCACTACATCGTGACTAGATCGTGCCGTCGGGGCCCATCGATTCCAGCCGCCGCTTGAGATCGGCGAGGAAACCGCTGGCCGTGTATCCGTCGAGCACGCGGTGGTCGAGCGAGAGGCAGGAGTTCATCATGCTTCGGATGGCAATCGCGTCGCCGTCGAGCACGACCGGGCGCTTTACGACGGCCTCCATCGTCACGATGCCGGCCTGTCCGCCGTTGATGATCGGTGCGGAAAGGATCGAGCCGTTCGCGCCGTTGTTGTTCACCGTGAACGTGCCGCCCGCGAGGTCGTCGACGCCGAGCTTGCTCTTACGGGCCTTGTCGACGAGCTCGCCCGCCGCGATGCCCAGAGCCTTGACGGTCAAGCGGTCGGCGTTGCGGATGACGGGCACGACGAGATTCGATGGTAGCCCGATCGCGATGCCGATATTGATCTCTTTCAGTACTTGAATACCGTCGTTCGTGAAGCGCGCGTTGACGAGGGGAAATTTTTGCAACGATTGCACGACCGCGCGAATGAAGAAGGGCAAGAGCGTCAGCTTGTACCCGCACTCCTGCTCGAAGCGTGCCTTCTCGCGCTCACGCCACTTC
>JASHTE010000206.1 GCA_030040695.1 Vulcanimicrobiota bacterium
GAGCTTGCCGAGCGCGCCGCCGAGTCGGGCGACGTTCCCGTCGGCGCGGTGCTCGTCGTCGGCGATTTTGTGCTCGAGGCGAAGAACGAGAAAGAAGCGCAACGCGATGCAACGGCGCACGCCGAGATGCTCGTGATTCGCGAGGCCTCGCGTCGCGTCGGAGCGTGGCGTCTCAGCGACGCGACGCTCTACGTCACGAAGGAGCCGTGCGTCATGTGTGCGGGGGCGATCGTCGCTGCGAGGATCAAGCGGCTTGTCTACGGCGCACGCGACCCGAAAGGGGGCGCCGATGGCGGCACTTTTGAGATCCTGCAATCATCCAAGACCAATCACCGGCTCGAAGTACGTAGCGGAGTGCTCGAAGCGCAAGCTTCCCAGCAGCTGCAACGCTTCTTTCGCGCAAAACGTTAGGCGTCGGGCACGCTCGCGAAGGAAGGCCGCTGAAATGCGCTGTATCTCGCGCGCGGAGAGGTGGTCGAGCGGTTGATGGCACCCGCCTCGAAAGCGGGCAGAGGTGATGAGCCTCTCGAGGGTTCGAATCCCTCCCTCTCCGCCAGCGAAGAGTTTGCTCGAACCCGAGAGAGGCTCATCAGCGCAGGCGAGTGGAGCGAGCCGGAGCGGTTTTCAAACCTTGGGGCCCCGCGTGCGCGAAGCGCGCGTGGGAATGCTCTCGAGGGTTCGAATCCCTCCCTCTCCGCCAGGAAATAGTTTTACGGTGATGGCGTGGGTGACGGAGTTGGCGGCGGGAGCGCGGCGAGCTCCGGCGGCGGCAACGTCGGAAACTGGAACTGGTCGTACGTCACGTCGGCGTTGATGACGAAGGACATCCAGAGCGGGTGCTCTGTTTGCGTAAACGTCCCGTGCGTGACCACCCAGTAACCGTCGACGATGGCGTAATCGAGTGAAATCGTCATATCGCTCGAAGGATCGCGCAGCACCACGTGCGACGGAAGGCCGCTCTGTGGATCTTCAACGATCTCGCTCCAATAGATGTGAGCACCGTTCTTCGGTGTCGGACCGATGAGAAAGTGCAAGTGATCCGGCTGCGAGTCGGGCGCGTACGAAACGTCGAACTCGGAGAAGTAGGGAATCAGGACGTCGACGCCGGGATTCGGCGCCGGCGTGGCAACCTGCCAGGGGGCCTCGCGATTGAGCGTGATGTCGATGCGTTTGAGGTTCGCGTAGTACGAGAACTGGTATCCGGAGAACGGATCGAAGTACGGGATGATCGGAAAGGCCTGTCCGATGCTTCGCCCGCCGCTCGGAAGGTCGTTCATGACGGCTTGGTCGTCGATGTTGCGCGCGACGACGCGCCGGTCGATCTCCTGCGAACGCCCGAGCGCCGGTGCAAACGCATGCGTCCGCTCCCGGTAGACGATGTACGCCGGCGCATGCGACGTGTAGGCCTGTGTGGTGCGGTTGATGAGGAGCGCGAGTGCGAGGTCGGGAGGCAGCACGCAGCGGTCTTCTGAAGTACCGCCGTGGGAAGCCTGCATTGATGATCGCTGACGTAGACGACGCCGTAGCCGCGCGCGTGCTCGAGTTGCGGCGAGCCATCCACAAGCACCCGGAGCTTGGATTTGAGGAGCACGCAACCGCGGCACTCGTGGAGGCTGAGCTCGACCGTCTCGGGATCGCCCACCGGCGCCTTGCGAAGACCGGCGTCGTCGGCGTTCTGCGTGGAGCGTCGCCCGGCCGCGTCGCGGCGCTGCGCGCCGATATGGACGCGCTGCCGATCCAAGAACGAACGAGCCTGCCGTTTGCGTCCGAGGTTCCGAACGTGATGCATGCCTGTGGGCACGATGCGCATACCGCGATGCTCCTGGGAGCCGCGCACGTGCTTGCGGCGCAGCGCGAGCGCTTTGTGGGAAGCGTCGTCTTTCTCTTTCAGCCTGCAGAAGAAGGCCCCGGCGGCGCGCAACCGATGATTGAAGAAGGCGCGCTCGACGACCCGCCCGTCGATGCAGTCGCGATGCTGCACGTCGACACGCGGATCGAGGCCGGCGTCGTTTCGATTACACCGGGCCCCGTGAACGCCTCCGCGGACGAACTTCGCATCGTCGTGCGAGGCAAAGGTGGACACGGCGCCTCCCCGCACACCGCGATCGACGCGATCCCGGCGGCGTCGGCGATCGTCCTCGCGTTGCAGAACATCGCGTCTCGCGAAACCGACCCGCTCGGGAGTGTCGTCGTCACGATCGGGACGATCAACGGCGGGTATCGCAACAACATCATCGCAGACGAAGTGCTCATGACCGGAACCCTGCGTGCACACGATCCGGTGCTGCGTTCGCAGCTCGAGGACCGCGTGCGGCGCATCGTCGAGGGCGTCGCAGCCGCCTACAACGCGCGCGCCGAAGTGCAAGTAACGTACGGCTATCCGCCGGTTGTCAACGACGCAGAACTGGCACGCGACTTCGCGGAGATCGCCGAGCGTGAGGCGGGCGTCCTCGTGAAAGCACTGCCCCCGACGATGGGAGCCGAGGACTTTGCGTACTTCGCGCAGCGCGTGCCGGGTGTGCTCATTCGCCTCGGCATTCGCAACGAAGCGAGCGGCGCGATGCACCCAGGGCACAGTGCAGAGTTTCAAATTGACGAAGCGGCACTGCCTGTCGGTGTTCGCACGCTCGTCGCCTTTGCGACCGCCGTCGCAGGGGGAAGGCTGCCTCGGGAGTCCGCGCGAAGTTAAGAGGACATTATGGCGGTCCTCTCCCCGACGTTCACCCGCGGAATGCGGTCGCTCAGTGCCAGTGTCGAGCTCGAGTCCGCGCCGGAAGATGTATTCTCGCTGTTGTGCTCGGTCGAGAAGTGGCCGGTTTGGCTCTCGTTTCTGCGCAGTGCGCGCCGCGTCGAGTTCGGCAAGCCGATCGAGCTCGGCAGCGAGGTTGTCTTGCGCCCCGGCGTCGCCGGTGCGCCGAGTTCGGAAGAAGAGCAACTCTACGAGGTCGACCAGTTCATCACGAATCACTGCCTCTCGCTCGTTGGCGCGTACTCCGCGCGCCGGCGCGTTGATTTTCGGGTGGAGCGAAAGACGGCGCGCTCGAAGCTGCACGTTCGCGTCACCTACCCGTCGTATCACGGAAGGCTCGCTTCGGTCTTCGAGTGGTGGCGGCAGGGAAGAAAACTGTTTGCGCAGCTCGAGAGTGCGATGACGAACTTCAAAGGCCTCGTCGAGTACCGGCGGAACGACGCGGTCCTCGCGGACCTCTAGCGATGCCGCTCTACGATTATCGTTGCGTGTCCTGTGGCAAGGTCGTGGAGGTGCGCCACGGATTCGACGAGCAGCACAAGGGGACGTGCCCGACGTGCGGCGGCGCGCTCGAGCGTGTGTTCAACGCCGCGCCGATTCACTTCAAAGGGTCCGGTTTCTACGTCACGGACTCGCGCGCGAAGAAGAGCGGCGAGTCGAAAAGCGGTGAGTCGAAGAGCGGTGAGCCGAAAAAGAGCGAGGAGCCGAAGAAGACTGACGACGCCAAGAAGAGCGAGAGCACCTCGAAGGACTCGAAGCCGGGTTCGGAGTCGGCGGCCTAGGGCGTGAAAGCCGGTCTTTGGTTTATCGTCGCGGCGGTATCCGTTGCCGTCGCGTTGCTCGCAGCCGGAGGATTTCGGCTGGCGCGCGAGACACACGCGCTCGCGGTCCGCGCGAGCAGCGTTCAGCTTCCAGTCATCGATGTCGATCGCGCCCGCCGATCGCTCCAGCGCTTACAGCACGACGCCGACGCGCTGACCGTGCTGCTCCTGCGGCTGCAGGCCGCGCTGTTGGGAATCGAAGACGGCGTGCGTGCTATGGCGCGCGCGTTTTCTCGAGAGTAGCAAGAAACTCAGGGAAGCTGACATCGACGCTGCTTGCGTCGTCGATGTCGAGGGGGCCCGCAGCAGCGGCGAGCACGGCAGCCGCCATGACGATACGGTGGTCGTCGAGCGC
>JASHTE010000207.1 GCA_030040695.1 Vulcanimicrobiota bacterium
ATCGCGTTTGGTGAGATCTGGCGTGGCTTTAGGCAATGGGCTCTTGCCGCGATCACGCTCGGTGCGTTCGCGATGACGCTCGCGGTCGCGGAGACGGGAATGCGGCGCGCCCGCTTTGCGGCCGGCTCAGGGCTCTGGCTCCCCGTCGCTCTCTCGCTCCTGCCGGCAATCCTTGCTACCTCCGTCGCACGAAGTGCCCGCGGCGTCGTCGAATGGCGGGGACGCCGCTATCGCGGGGTTTTCCGTGGCACTTGAGCAACTACCGCACGATGGCAGCCCCGACGGCAGAACGGCCGGTGAGCATGGAGGAGATCGCCGCGCTGGCAAAGCGCCGCGGCTTCATCTTTCAGTCGAGCGAGATCTACGGCGGCATCGGCGGCTTCTGGGATTACGGGCCGCTCGGCGCCGTCATGAAGCGCAACGTCAAGAACGCGTGGTGGCACGACACCGTCGAGCTGCGTGACGACGTCGTCGGCTTCGATTCTTCCATTATCATGCATCCGGCGACGTGGGAGGCCTCGGGACACGTCGCGGCGTTTCACGACTCGATGGTGGATTGCAGGGTCTGCAAGCACCGCTTTCGTTACGACCACTTGAAGGATACATCACGCTGCCCCGATTGCGGCAGCGCGAACTCGTTTACCGAGCCGCGCAACTTCAACTTGATGCTCAAGACCTCGGTTGGGCCGATGGAGGACACGTCGTCGCTTGCCTATCTGCGTCCCGAAACCGCTCAGGGCATCTTCGTGAACTTCAAGAACATTTATCAGACCGCACGCAAGCGCCCGCCCTTCGGCGTCGCACAGATCGGAAAGGCCTTTCGCAACGAGATCACGCCGGGCAACTTCACGTTTCGTGTCCGTGAGTTCGAGCAGGCCGAGCTCGAGTATTTCGTTCCCGACGACGGTCACGACATGGAGGCCTTTCACGAATGGGTCGAGCGGCGAAAAGCCTGGTACGCAAACTACGGCATCAAGCCGGAGCGGCTGCGCTTCTACGAGCTGAAGCCCGAGGAGCGGCCACACTATGCGAAGGCGGGCGTCGACGTCGAGTATCTCTTTCCGTGGGGCTGGGGAGAGCTCGAGTCCATCGCGCATCGCGGCACGTACGATCTCGAGGCGCACATGCGCGCCTCGGGAAAAGATTTGCGTTTCTTCGATGAGGCTACGAAGCGCCGCGAGACGCCGCTCTTGATCGAGTCTTCGGCGGGCATCGACCGTACGATGCTCACCTTTCTCGTCGACGCCTACGAGCGTGAGATGAGTACCGATCCTAATGGAAAGGAGACGGAGCGGACCGTGTTGCGTCTCCACCCGAAGATCGCGCCGGTGCAGGCAGCGGTCTTCTCGCTCGCGCGCAACAAACCCGAGCTCGTCGGGCGCGCGCAGGCGATCGAGCGCGCGCTACGCCCTCACTTTCGCGCCCAGTACGACGAGGGCAACATCGGCCAGCTCTATCGGCGCCAGGACGAGATCGGGACGCCGTTCTGCATCACCGTCGATTACGAGACACTCGAGAACGGCAGCGTCACCGTCCGCGAGCGCGACACGATGCGCCAAGAGCGCATCGCAGAGAATCACCTGCTTCAGTATTTGGAGGAAAGAACGTGAGCGTTCGCGTGCATCCTGCAGCGAAGAGAATCTACTTCTTCGACGAGGGGAACACATCGCGCGACTTGCTCGGCGGTAAGGGAGCCGGGCTCGCCGAGATGACCGCCGCCGGCCTCCCTGTTCCGATGGGCTTCACCATCACGACGCAGGCGTGCTTACAGTACTATGAAGACGGGAAGCGCCTCTCGGAGAGCTTTCAGGAACAGCTGCGCGAGGCGATCGCCGAGCTCGAACGGCGCACCGGCAAGCGCTTCAACGACCCAGAGGCGCCGCTCCTCGTCTCGGTTCGCAGCGGTGCGCGCGTCTCGATGCCCGGCATGATGGACACGATTCTCAACATCGGCCTGAACGACGAGACGGTCGAAGGCATTGCCCGGCTCACGAACAACGAGCGCTTCGCGTGGGACGCCTACCGGCGGCTCATCGCGATGTTCTCCACCACAGTCTATGGGCTCGACAAGGATCTCTTCGAAGAGCCGCTCGAGCGCCGCAAAGACGAGCTCGGCGTGAAGAACGATCCTGAGGTCGACGCGGACTCCTGGCGCGCGCTCGTTGAAGAGTACAAGCGGATCGCCGCGCAGCACACCGCGGACGGCTTTCCACAGGACGTCAACGAGCAGGTCACTCGTGCAATCGAGGCGGTCTTCAACTCGTGGCATTCGAAGCGCGCAATCGACTACCGGCGCTACAATCGGATTCCGGATGATCTCGGTACGGCAGTGAACATCGTGCAGATGGTATTCGGCAACATGGGCGACGACTCGGGAACCGGCGTTGCGTTCACGCGCGACCCGAACACCGGCGAGCGCGTGCTCTTCGGTGAGTACCTGTACAACGCGCAGGGCGAAGACGTGGTCGCGGGTATTCGCACGCCTGTGCGCATCTCCGACTTGGAACGCACGCAGCCGCACATCTACCGCCAATTCGTCGAGATCGCGCAGCGTCTCGAGAAGCACTACCGCGACGTGCAGGACCTCGAGTTCACCGTCGAGCGCGGCAAGCTCTACATGCTGCAGACGCGCAACGCAAAGCGCAGCGCAGAGGCTGCCGTACGCATTGCGCTCGATCTCGTGAACGAGGGCATCATCGATCGGGCGACCGCCGTCGGACGCGTCGATGCACGCGCGCTCGATCAGCTCTTTCACGCGCGCATCGATCCGAACGAGAGATTCGCGGTCGCTGCGAAAGGATTGAATGCGTCACCGGGCGCCGCAGCGGGGCGCGTCGTGTTTGACGCCGATGAAGCGGTCGCGTGGGCGGAGCGTGGCGAGGAGGTGGTGCTCGTCCGCGTCGAGACGACGCCGGACGACGTGCACGGCATGATCGCGGCACGCGGCGTGCTGACGGCAAAAGGCGGCGCGACCTCGCACGCGGCCGTCGTGGCGCGTGGGATGGGTAAACCGTGCGTCGCGGGCTGTGAGGCGCTGCAGATCGACCGACGGAACAAGCGCGCTTCGCTCGCAGGCGCCGAGTTCGGCGAAGGCGATTGGATCACGATTGACGGCACGACCGGAAACGTCGCAGTCGGAAAGCTTCGTCTGATTCCACCGCCCGCGAAACTCCCCGAGCGGCTTGCGACGCTGCTCGAATGGGCCGACGCGCAGCGCAGGCTCGAAGTCTGGGCAAATGCCGACACGCCGGAGGATGCGCGAAAGGCGCGTGATCTCGGCGCTCAAGGCATCGGGCTCTGTCGCACGGAGCACATGTTCATGCAACGAGACCGGTTGCCCGTCGTGCAGGAGATGATTCTCGCGAATACGCCGGAGGCGCGCGCGACGGCGCTCACGCGGCTCTTGCCCTTCCAGCGCGAGGATTTTGTCGGCATTCTCGAGGCCATGGCCGGCTTGCCGGTGACGATTCGTCTGCTCGACCCGCCGCTGCACGAGTTCCTCCCCTCGCTCGAGACGCTGCTCGTTGAGACGACGGAGCTCCGCCTCACGAAGGGCATCGATTCGCCTGACTACCAATTGCGCGAAGCGGTGCTCAAGCGTGTGCAGCAGATGCACGAGCAGAATCCGATGCTCGGCCTGCGAGTCTGTCGTCTCGGTATTCTCTACCCGGAGATCTACGAGACGCAGGTGCGCGCGATCTTCGAGGCGGCGTGCGACCTCGTGCAGCGCGGCATCGACGCGCGTCCCGAGGTGATGATTCCGGGCGTAGGAAGCATCCGCGAGATGCAGGTGACGGCTGCAAACGCGCGACGGGTTGCGGAGGAGGTATTGCGCGAACGCAACTGCCGGCTCTCCTACCACGTCGGCACGATGATCGAGCTCCCACGCGCGTGTGTCATCGCCGACGAGCTCGCCGGTGAAGCCGAGTTTTTCTCGTTCGGCACCAACGATCTCACGCAGACGACCTACGGCTACAGCCGGGACGACGCCGAGAACTCGTTCATCCCACGCTACCTCGAGCAGCGCATCCTGCCCGACGATCCGTTCCAGATACTCGATCGCAAGGGCGTGGGGGCGCTCATGCAGCTTGCCGTCGAGAAGGGGCGCAGTTCGCGCGACGATTTGAAGATCGGCATCTGCGGAGAGCACGGCGGCGAACCGTCCAGCGTCGCATTCTGCGAGCACATCGGGCTGAACTACGTCTCGTGCTCGCCGTATCGCGTTCCGATCGCACGCCTCGCCGCCGCCCAAGCTGCGCTGGGCGTGCTGGAGTAGCCGACATGATCTCCACGCGGGACGTCATTATTCAAACCGAGCGTCTCGACGCCGCGAAGGCGTTTTACGCGGACGCCTTGGGCTTCCAGATAACGATGAATGACGAGCACATCCTTGGGTTTGAGACCGGAGGTTTCCAGCTGTTCGTCGAGCGCGGCTCATCGCCGGAGCCCGTGTTCGAGTACGAGGTTGATGACCTCAGTGAGGCACGGACGAAGCTCTTGGCCTTGGGATGCACGATCGTCGAAGAGAATCCGTCTGTACCGCGGATTTACTTGAGAGATCCGTTCGGGCTCGTCTTCAACATCACGCCGCGCTAGAAAGTCGGTTCGGTGACACCCCTCGACTTATCGAAAGCTCCGCCAAGGAAGGCCGCGTGCGACGACGGGGGGATGATCTATCTCGGTCGCACGATCGACAAGGTTCGCGCAACGCTTCCGGTGGCAAGGCTGGTGAGTTTATCGTCGGCAGCCCTGAGGTGAGCTCGACCATGAGCCTCTATCTTTTCCACGTCTTGAAGACGACCGAAGGGGAGTTTCGCAACGTTGTCCGCGACGCCGCAGCGGAAGATGACGTCATCGCCTGGGTGCGTGCCCGGGCTACACCGGAGAAGATCGCTCGCTGGAACGCATGGATCGGCGCGTACCGCATTCAGGATCTACCCGAAGAAAACAAGCCGTTCTTCGAGCGCAGTAACCCCTCGACGCGCGATCTCGCGCGAGACACGCTCGTGATCGACGCCCTCGATTACGAGGACTCACGCACGTGATCGCCGGTCTCTTCCGATCCACGCTCCTCGTACTCGGATGCTTTGTCGGAGTCTTTTCCGGAGTTGCCCTGGTAGCGACGTGCTTACCGGGTCCCTCGACTTCGCGATGCTTTCCATCGCTACGCTCGGGGTGACAGAGCCTTATGGCAAGGCCAACGTGCCACAGGGTTCCTCGAACACCTTGACACTACGGCAATGACGTAGTAACGTGAAGGCGGGTGTGTCAATGCCGAGTTCGACGGCTTCGAGTGGGACGAGAGCAAGCGCGTGCAAACGCTCTTGCAGCGCGGTCTAGACTTTGTACGTGCGGTACAAATATTCGAGGGAATGTCCCTAGAGCGCGTAGATTCTCGGCACGAATACGGGGAACAACGGTTTGTCTCGACGGGGGACGCGGACGGCTTGATTATTACGGTTGTTTGGACGCCGAGAGGCCGAAATCGCAGGATCGTCGCGGCATGGCCGGCCTCAAACCGAGAAAAGAAGAGAGTTTTATGCCTATCGTGCGATACACGAACAAGCAAATAAAGAAGCTTAAGGACAGAACTGATGCACTCAAGGTGCGCGCCGCCACCGAGCGGCAGATTGCGGCCTGGAAGCGTAAAGAGGGCATTGACGATTCCAAGCTCGGCCCGGTTCGTGCCGTGCCGCCGATGACTGATGTCGGCGCGCTCCGCGAGAGGCTCGGCTTGTCGCAGGAAGAGTTTGCGACACGCTACATGCTTCCGTTGCGGACGATTCAGGAATGGGAGCAGGAGCGTCGAGCTCCGTCGGAGCCCGCTCGCGTCTTGCTGTACGCTATTTCACGCGACCCGAAAGCGATTGCACGCGTCTTGCGCCGCGGCGCGTAATGCTACGAGGACCGCAGTGATGCGACCATGAGGGCGCAGAGTTTGCGCGCTTCGGCGACGTCCACTGCACTGCGGCGGACGTAAATCTTACGCCAATAGGCGTTGCCCGTCAGCTTCGCGATGAGATCGGACGCGATGCGCGCGTCGACCAATCCCGCGGGCGTTCCCACCCACACGGTAGGCTTGGAGCCGTCTACGACGAGGGGGAGGCGATGCATCACTTGCGATTGCTCGTCGGACCAGATATTGGTGTCACCGTATCGCTCGCGCAGCGCCTTGTCGCATGCCTCGAAGGCGCGCAGGTCGCGAGCGGCATTGAACTCGGCGGCAAGCACGTAGATACGCAGGCGTTCGCGCAGCGCGACTGCGGCTTCGCTGTGCGCGCTCCCCAGTTCGTTCAGGACGCGGAAATCGTCCCAGCGCAGAAACTCTTCGATCGCGTCGAGCGCGCGCGGGTTCGGCCAGAGCTCTTGCAGCACTTCATGGAGAATGTGCTCGAAAAGACGCGTTGTGTGGTGGAAATAGACCGACGCGAACATCATGTAGCGTGCGGTCACGAACGATTCGAGCGCCACGACACCGCGGGAGTCGATGCCGAGCACGACGTTACCGTCGCGCTCGAAGAGCCGCAACGACGCAAGCAGCTGCTCGACGTCGAAGCGTCCGCTCGCCACACCGGTGAAATAGGCGTCGCGCTGCAGGTAATCCATGCGGTCGGCATCGAGGTTCGGGCCGCTCACAAGCTCGCGCAGCGCAGGATAACGTGTCTCCGGATCACCGAGGATGAGCGCAAGAACATCTTCGGGGTCGACGTCGAGGGCGGTGATTGCGCCGCGCAACTCCGGCAGCGCGAGCAGCTCTTGCGTGCGCTGTTCGTGGCGGACGCCGAGCACGGCTTCGCATGCGTGGCTAAACGGGCCGTGGCCGATGTCGTGCAGGAGAAGCGCGGCGCGGACGAGGCGACGCTGATACGCGATCTGCTTGGCATCTGAGAAGAACGCTCGGCCATGATGGACGATCTGATCGAAGGCTCGGCTTCCGACGGCAAGCGCGCCGAGCGCGTGCGTGAACCGCGAGTGCTCGGCGGAGGGGAAGGCGAGATAAGCAAGGCCGAGCTGGCGCAGACGGCGCATCCGTTGCATCTGCGGCAGATCGAGAAGACGCGCCTCACCGTCGTCGAGCTCAATGAAGCGGTGGACAGGATCGAAAATCCGCTTCATTCGGAGACCCTCGTTTCGTCCATGCCGGCGTCGCCTCGGGGTTCATTTACCATAGTAAACTTCACCCGCTCGGCTCCTTCGCCTGAACGAAACGAGAGCCTCCTCTTCGTACCTGCCTTGAGGAATCTTGCCTATCTCAACGAATCTCCGTCGAGGTGCGTTTCGATCAGGCGGCCATCAGAGAGATCCACGCGCGTACCGACATTGCGTCGTTCATCGCGCAGTACGTACCATTGCGCAAGCGCGGCAACGATCTCGTCGGACTCTGTCCGTTCCATAACGAAAAGACACCGTCGTTTCACGTGCACCCCGATCGCGGCTTCTTCAAGTGTTTTGGCTGTGGCGTTGCCGGTGACGTCATCAGCTTCGTGCAGCGACGCGAAGGGATTCCCTTCGGCGAAGCGGTGCGGCTGCTCGCGGCGCGCGCCGGGGTGCAGCTCGAGCCGGAAACGCCCGAGGCGGCGCGGATGCGCAGCGAGCGCGAAACGATCTTCGAGGCGAACCGCCTCGCGGCCGCGTTCTTCGCGCGCGCGCTCGCGAGCGAGGAGGGCAAAGCCGCAAGCGCCTACCTCAAGCGCCGCGGCCTTACCGCGGAGACGACGCAGCGCTTCGGGCTCGGCTACGCACCGTCTGGATGGGATGCGCTCGTAACAGAGCTCGAGCGCAATGCGATCGACCTACGCATCGCGGCGAAGGCGGGCCTCGTCAAGCCGAAGGAGCGAGGCGGTTTCTACGATTTCTATCGCGATCGCCTCATGATTCCGACGTACGCGACGACCGGCGAGGTGATCGCCTTTGGGGGGCGCGCGCTCGGTGATGCCGAGCCGAAGTATCTCAACACCGCGACGACGCCCGTATATACGAAGGGCCGCCATCTCTTTGCGCTCAACGTCGCGCGCCGCTCGGCGCAGCGCGACGGTGCATTCATCGTGGTCGAAGGCTACCTCGACTGCATCGCGCTCCACCAAGCCGGGTTCGAAAATGCCGTCGCCTCGCTCGGCACGTCGTTCACGCAAGAGCAGGCAAGCGAGCTACGCAAGTATGCCGAGCACGCCTTTCTCTGCTTCGACGGCGACGCCGCAGGGAGCGCGGCTGCAACTAAAGCCGTCGAAATTGCGTCTAGAGTGCTGGAGCACGCAGGCTCGAGCGTCCGCGTCGTGCTCCTCCCGCCGGGCGCGGATCCCGATTCG